>JAUNUN010000011.1:0-16436 GCA_030538155.1 bacterium | reverse complement strand
AGCAGCGTAACTATACGACTTCAAAAAACAAGAAGACGGTGCCGCACAAGCTGGAATTAAAAAAATATTGCCCGTTTTGCAAGAGCCATACGGCGCATAAGGAAACCAAGTAGCGCAGGCCAGTAGCTCTAACGGTAGAGCACCGGACTCCAAATCCGGGGGCTGAGGGTTCGAATCCTTCCTGGCCTGCCATTTTTTGGCTGAAGCGATCGTTAACGGTATTATTGCAAGGCGTTACAGAATTCATGGCAAACAAAAAAGCGAGTAAGGGAAAAGGAGCGGGTGCCGACAGCGGAAAGGGCGCAGCAGAGGCCAAGGAAGGCACTTCGTTTAGTCCTTCCGGTATTCGCCTTTTTTTTCAGGAGGTCATGGCTGAGTTCAAGAAGATTGTCTGGCCTGTGAAGAAGGTGACTGCCGGCTTGACAGGATTTGTTCTTGTGCTTGTGGTCATTATCTCTATTTACCTTGGTTCAGTGGATTTGCTCCTTGGTAAACTGGTGACCTATATTTTGAATTGATTGGGCCACGGATAGTCGCATGGCAAAAAAATGGTATATTGTCCATACGCACACAGGCTTTGAAGGCAAGGTTAAGGCGGCCCTAGAGGAGCGGATCAGATCGGCCAAGCAGGAAGAACTGTTCGGAGATATCCTTATCCCCACCGAACAGGTGGTGGAAATGGTCAAAGGCAGTCGTAAAACTTCTGAGCGTAAATTTTTTCCAGGTTACATACTGGTCAATATGGAGATGAACCAGTATTCCTGGCACATTGTGCAGGAAACGCCCAGGGTGACGGGTTTTGTTGGTATCAACATGAATACTGTCGGGATCGACAGTGACATTTATAATAAAATTCCTTCCTTGACTGACCAGGAGGCCGAGAAAATTATCGGTCGAATAGAGGAAGGAGCCAGCAAACCCAAACCCAAGGTTGTATTCAGCGAAGGGGATCAGGTGCGTGTTACTGACGGACCGTTTGCGAACTTTCAGGGCGTTATCGAAGAAGTTTTTCCTGACAAGGGCCGTGTGCGGGTAATGGTGTCTATTTTCGGTCGTTCCACTCCGGTGGAACTCGAATATATCCAAGTAAGTAAAAATTAGTTAGAGGCGGGTATCGTAAGGAGAGAGTCATGGCAAAAAAGATTCAGGCATACATAAAGCTGCAGATACCTGCCGGAAAGGCGAATCCATCTCCGCCAGTTGGCCCGGCTCTTGGCCAGCATGGTGTTAACATCATGGATTTTTGTAAAGCCTTTAATGCGCAGACGCAGTCCTTAGGCGATACTATCATTCCGGTGGTCATCACTGTGTATTCTGACCGCTCCTACTCTTTTATTACCAAATCGCCGCCCGCGTCGGTGTTGCTGCTTAAAGCGGCAGGATTGGGCAAAGGTTCCAGTAACCCTAAGAAAGAGCGTGTTGCCGAACTGAGCCGCAGTAAGATCAGGGAAATTGCCGAAATAAAAATGCCGGACCTCAATGCCTATGACATAGACCATGCCATGCGTATTGTAGAGGGAACAGCAAGAAGCTGCGGCATTACTATCGTTCAGTAGGTCTATTGTACAATTCGTCTGCACCTGCACAAGGCTTGGCGGCCTGAAAGTGCCAGGGAGAATGGGAGAAGAAGATGCCAAAGCGTGGAAAGCTGTACAGAAATGCGGTGACAGCCATTGAGCGTACGCGCCTGTATGATTTGGGTGAAGCCCTGGATCTGGTGCTCCAGGCAAAATACGCCAAATTTGATGAGTCGATTGATATTGCGGTACGCCTCGGTGTGGACCCTCGTCATGCCGATCAGATGGTGCGTTCAAGCGTTATCCTACCGAATGGCACCGGCAAAACGGCCAGGGTGCTCGTGTTTGCCAAGGGTGAAAAAGAGAAAGAAGCCTTGGACGCTGGCGCAGATTATGCCGGGTCTGAAGAATTGGTTGCCAAAATCAAGGAAGGCTGGCTCGAATTTGATAAGACCATCGCAACCCCGGATATGATGGGGGAGGTCGGTAAGATTGGCCGCATCCTTGGGCCACGCAATCTTATGCCCAACGCAAAGCTTGGCACAGTCACCTTTGATATTGCCCGAGTAGTTAATGAAATTAAAAAAGGTAAGGTGGATTTTCGCGTGGACAAGGCCGGTGTTGTGCACGCAGTTGTTGGCAAAGCCTCGTTTGGCAATGGACAACTGCAGGAAAACGTGCTCGCCTTTGTCGACAGGCTTATCCAGCTCAAGCCTGCTAACAGCAAAGGAATATACTTACGCACCTTATCGCTCTCAAGCACCATGGGGCCTGGCGTTAAGGTAGACCCTTTGCAGGTGCGCGGGCAAATCAAGGGCGCATAACAGTTCCCCGTACAGCGGGGATGAAGTTGTCGTTTGTTCATGAAGTACTTTTCTTTTTTAGGGAAGGTCAAAGACAGCAGGTACGGAAGTTTAATGGTCGCGTCTGGCGCGGCCTCCTGCCGAGACCAAGCCGGTATCGAGTTTGCCGGCATTGTCTGCACTCCTCTCTGCTCTTTTTGACTGGCTCCCGGTAAGCACAGGAGGCCCACGTTGGATCGTGACAAAAAAAATGAAGTAGTCAGTGCCTTAAGCGATTCGTTTTCCAGGGCTAAAATTGCCGTGGTTGCAGAATATCGCGGGCTCAAGGTCTCTGAGCTGGAAAAATTGCGCAAGAATTTGCGTGAACAGGACGCTCAGATTCAAGTGGCGAAAAACACTTTGCTGCGCATCGCAGTTAAGGACACGCCCTATGACAATCTGAGTGATTCATTTTCCGGCACAACCGCTATTGCGATTGGTTTTTCAGAACCGGTTGGCCCGGCAAAGGTGTTGACTGCCTTTGCCAAGGAATACAGTGCTGCATTCAGTATTCGTGGGGCTGGGCTTGAAGGTAACCGCATATCAGCTGATGACTTGCTGGCCTTGTCCAAGTTGCCGGGCCGCGAAGAATTGCTGGGTAAATTGCTTGGCACCATGACTGCGGTTCCGACCAATTTTGTCAGGGTGCTCAATGCCCTACCTCAGAATTTAATGTATGCGCTGACAGCGATCAAAGAGCAGAAAGAAAACCAGTGAATCGTGCCGTAATTATGCGGTCGCTTCGTAACCGAGTGTTTCAGGAGGAAAGACAATGGCAGTAAGCAAGGAAGATGTAATTGATTTTATCGCCAATATGACCGTACTTGAGCTGTCTGAATTGATCAAGGAGCTTGAGGAGAAATTTGGCGTTTCAGCCGCTGCACCGGTAGCTATGGCTGCGGCCGCTGCTCCTGCAGATGGCGGTGGCGCTGCAGCGGAAGAAAAAACCGAGTTCGATGTTATTCTGACCGGAGCAGGCGACCAGAAGATCAAGGTTATTAAGGAAGTCCGTGCAGTAACCTCACTTGGTCTCAAGGAAGCAAAAGATCTGGTTGAAGGCGTACCCGCGCCTGTAAAAGAAGGCGTCAGCAAGGATGAGGCTGAAGCCATCAAGAAGCAGATCGAAGAAGCTGGCGGTACTGTCGAAATCAAATAGTAGTACGCTGCCGCCGGTATCTTCTTCCCGGCGCACTGATTGCATAACAGGTAACGCTATCGGGCTGCACCGGCCCCATAGCGTTACTGTGTTTGCGCCTTTTTTTCTTTTGCCCATGTGCCCATCCCGGATTTATCTTTCTGTTTTTTCACGATTATTTGCTTCTTGCCCGGTGGCGGGAAGGTTGAGTTGAGGGGAGTATGGAGAGAATACGTAAGAGTTTTGCCAAAACCAACCAGATTATGGAACCGCCGCATCTCATTGCCATGCAGCGGGAATCTTACGAGCATTTTCTGCAGCAGGAGGCTGCGCCGCGGGACAGAAAAGATCAGGGTCTGCAGGCAATCTTCCAAAGCATTTTTCCCATAACCGACTTTAACGGACTCTGTTCGTTGGAGTTTGTCCAGTACGATTTTGGCGAGCCCAAGTATACAGTGGTCGAGTGTCTGGAGCGTGGCATGACCTATGAGGCCCCGCTCAAGATCACTGTGCGCCTGATCACCTTTGACGTGGATGAGGAAACCAAGGCCCAGTCAGTGCGCGACATTAAGGAACAGGAAGTGTTTCTTGGCGCCTTGCCGCTCATGACCCAGGACGGGGTTTTTGTTATTAACGGCACCGAACGGGTAATCGTGCACCAGTTGCAGCGATCACCCGGCCTGTTTTATACCCACGACAACGGTCGCTCCCACTCCTCCGGCAAGCGTCTCTACTCTGCGCGCATTATTCCAGTTCGTGGTTCTTGGCTCGACTTTGAGTTTGACATCAAGGACATCCTCTACGTGCGAATCGACCGGCGCAGAAAGCTGCCGGTGACCGTGCTGCTCAAGGCTTTGGGTTACAATGAGGAAGAACTGCTCAACGAGTTTTACCGGGTCGATACAGTACGTGTGCAGGATGACAGCTATAGTATCGTTTTTGACCCAGCCTCCTTTTTGGGCCAGCGGCTCTCACAAGATATCGTTGATCCTGCCACGGGCGAGGTGGTGGCCAAGCGTGGTAAGAAAATCACCCGCGCCTTGGCTAAAAAAGTTGAAGAGGCGCAGATCACAGCCTTGCCGGTCTCCGAGGAAAGCCTGATCGGTCGTTTCTTTGCCCACGACGTGGTCAACCCGGCAACAGGCGAAATCCTTGCAAGCTGCAACTCCGAGCTGACCCCGGCTTTTCTTGAGGCCGCTGCCGCTGCTCAAATTGAAGGTTTTCAGCTCCTCTATATTGACGGCGTCAACTATAGCGAATCCTTTCGCAGCACCTTGCTGGTGGACAAAATTAAGGACACTGAAGAGGCTTTGGTCGAAATCTATCGGCGTTTACGGCCTTCCAGTCCGCCCACGCCCGAGGTTGCAAAATCGTTTTTTGACAGCCTTTTCTTTGCCGATTCCACCTATGACCTGTCCGAGGTGGGCCGTTACAAGATCAATACCAAGCTGAACTTGGATACGCCCATTGACGTTCGCACCCTGACCCAGGAAGATCTCCTGAAGAGTGTGAAACACCTGGTTCGCATCAAGGATGGTCTCAAAGATGGCGATGATATCGACCATCTCGGTAACCGTCGGGTGCGCACCGTTGGTGAACTGTGCGAAAACCAGTATCGCATAGGCCTGGTGCGCATGGAACGGGCCATCAAGGAGCGTATGTCCATGCAGGAATTGGAAACCCTGATGCCGCATGACCTGGTCAATCCGAAACCGGTTACCTCTGCCATCAAGGAGTTTTTTGGAACGAGCCAGTTGTCTCAGTTCATGGATCAGACCAACCCGCTCTCCGAGGTTACCCATAAGCGTCGTCTTTCCGCGCTGGGGCCTGGCGGCTTGTCTCGCGAAAGGGCCGGTTTTGAGGTGCGCGACGTGCACCCCACCCACTATGGCCGTATTTGCCCGGTGGAAACTCCTGAAGGGCCGAACATCGGCCTTATCGTCTCTTTGGCAACCTATGCCACGGTCAACCCCTACGGCTTTATCGAAACGCCCTACCGGTTTGTGCAGGAGCGGCAGGTGGCGGAAGAATATAAATACCTCTCTGCCTTACAGGAAGAAAATCAGGTCATTGCCCCTGCTAATGTGCGCATAGATGAAGGCCGTTTGGCTGATGATTACCTGATCGCCCGGCACGAAAGCGAGGTAACCCGGGTGGCGGCAGACGATGTGACCATGATGGATGTGGCACCGAATCAGATGGTTTCCATCGCGGCTTCCCTTATTCCTTTTCTGGAGAACGACGACGCCAACCGTGCCCTCATGGGCTCCAACATGCAGCGCCAGGCAGTACCGTTGCTGCAGAACAGTGCGCCGTTGGTCGGCACTGGGGTTGAAAAATATGTGGCTCGCGACTCCGGCGCCTGCCTGCTTGCAGCAGGCAGCGGCGTGGTGGAGGAAGCTGACGCCAATCGGGTGGTGATCCGCTATGACGAGCCGGGTACCGATGGGTTTGAAACCGGAATCGGTGTGTACCGTTTGCTCAAGTACAAAAAATCCAACCAGAACACCTGCTTCAACCAGAAGGCCGTGGTCCTGCCCGGCGAACGGGTGGTGAAGGGGCAGGTGCTGGCCGATGGGCCTTCTACCGAAAGCGGAGAGCTGGCCCTGGGCAAGAATGTCACCGTGGCCTTCATGCCTTGGCGTGGCTACAACTTCGAGGATTCAATCCTCATTAACGAGCGACTCCTCAAGGAAGACACCTTTACTTCGGTGCACATCGAGATCTTTGAGACCATGGCCCGGGATACCAAACTGGGCAAGGAGGAGATCACCCGCGACATCCCCAATATCGGCGAGGAAGGACTGCGCAACCTTGATGATTCCGGCATTGTCCGCATCGGCGCTGAGGTAAGGGCGGGCGACATGCTGGTGGGCAAGGTCACCCCCAAGGGCGAGACCATGTTATCGCCAGAGGAGAAGCTCTTGCGCGCCATTTTTGGTGAAAAGGCGGGCGATGTAAAGGATTCTTCACTCCGGGTGCCGCCTGGGGTCGAGGGTGTGGTCATCGATGCTAAGGTCTTTTCCCGCAAAGGCGTGGATAAGGACGAACGGGCGCTGATGATCGAGGAAATGGAAATCGAACGCATCAACCGCGACATGGAGGCAGAGCTCAGCAGTCTCAAGAAAGGCGTTCGTAAAGCCCTGGCCGTTCTTTTGGAGGGTCGGACTGCTAAAAGCGACATCAAGGACGCCAAGGGCAAGGTAATCTTGAAACTCGGCAAGCAGCTTACCGGTAAAGTTATCAACCAGGTGTCCTTTGCGGAGTTGCACTCACTCGATTTTGCTGAAAAGGCCAAATACGAGGACGAGATCAATACCATCTTTACCCGCCACGCCAACCAGGCCAACCAGGTGCGCAACCGCTATCAGGGCATAGCCGAGCGTATGGAAAAGGGCGATGATCTGCCGCCAGGCGTGGTCAAGATGGTGAAAATCTATGTGGCCACCAAACGGAAGCTTGCAGTCGGTGACAAAATGGCCGGTCGTCACGGCAATAAAGGCGTCGTCTCCAGGCTACTGCCCGAGGAGGACATGCCCTTTTTCGCCGATGGCAGCACGGTTGATTTGGTACTCAACCCGCTGGGCGTGCCCTCTCGTATGAACGTGGGTCAGGTACTGGAATGTCACTTGGGCTTTGCCGCCAAAAGGCTGGGTGAGCAACTGGAGCAAATGGCCAGAGACAATGAACTTGCCCAGGCTAGAGCCAAGTTGCAGGCCTTGTACAGCAAGGAGGAGTATGAGCGTTTGACAGAAGGCCTTGATGACGACGGCCTGCTCGATCTGCTGCGCAAATACGGCCATGGCATCTTTGTGTCCTCACCAGTGTTCGACGGGGCTTCAGAGGCGGAGATCCGTAAGCTTCTGGTTGAAGCCGGCATGGATGAAATCGGCCAGTCGGTTTTGTACGACGGTTTGAACGGCGAGGCCTTTGCCAATAAGGTAACTGTGGGCACCATGTACATGCTCAAACTGCATCATCTGGTGGCCAACAAGATCCATGCCCGTTCCACCGGCCCCTATTCACTGGTGACGCAACAGCCGCTGGGCGGCAAAGCCCAGTTCGGTGGCCAGCGTCTCGGTGAGATGGAGGTGTGGGCCATGGAGGCGTATGGCGCGGCCTATACACTCAAGGAATTTCTTACGGTCAAGTCCGATGATGTCGAAGGCCGCACCACAATGTATGAAAAAATCATCAATGGCAACAACTTCCTTGAAACCGGCCTGCCCGAATCCTTCCATGTACTGGTAAAGGAACTGAAGGGCTTGTGCCTGGATATCGAACTGCTGGAATAGACGGTATATCAGGTCAGTAGCAGCGTTCAGCCATTGTGTGCAACAAGATATAGGTGACAAACGTGGAAGAGCTTTTCAGTTTTTTTGCCAAGCCCAAAGAGCCGGTCAGTTTCAACAAGGTCAAGATATCCCTCGCCTCGCCGGAAAAAATTATGGAGTGGTCGCACGGCGAAGTGAAAAAGCCGGAGACGATCAACTACCGTACCTTTAAACCCGAGAGGGATGGGCTTTTCTGCGCCAAGATTTTCGGGCCGGTCAAAGACTACGAGTGCAACTGCGGCAAGTACAAGCGCATGAAACACCGTGGTGTGGTGTGCGAGAAGTGCGGGGTTGAAGTTATCCAGTCCAAGGTGCGGCGTGAACGTCTGGGCCATATTACCTTGGCCGCGCCGGTTGCCCATATCTGGTTTTTGAAGAGCCTGCCTTCCAAGATCGGGTCCATTCTCGATATGACCCTGAAGGAGTTGGAGCGCATCCTCTACTTTGAGTCCTACGCCGTGGTGGCCTCAGAAGAGGAATCCATGCCGGTGGGATCCATTCTCAGCGAGGACCAGTACCGCAAAGCCCTGGAAGACTTCCCCGGTAAGTTCCGTGTCGGCATTGGAGCTGAGGCCATTCGGGAGATGCTCGCTTCCCTTGATCTGCCGGCCCTTTCCGAGATACTCCGCGAGGAGATGCGGGAAACCGGCTCTGCCACCAAGCGCACCAAGTTGGGCAAGCGGCTCAATGTGGTCGAGGCCTTCCGTGATTCCGGCAATCGGCCGGAGTGGATGATTCTTGAGGTAATCCCGGTGCTGCCGCCCGATCTTCGGCCGCTGGTGCCCTTGGAAGGAGGGCGTTTTGCGACCTCTGATCTGAACGATCTCTACCGCCGGGTCATCAACCGCAACAACCGCCTGAAGCGGCTTCTGGAATTGGATGCGCCGGATATCATTATCCGCAACGAGAAGCGCATGCTGCAGGAAGCGGTGGATGTGCTCTTTGATAACGGCCGCCGTGGTCGCACCATTACAGGCCCGAGCAAGCGGCCGCTGAAATCGCTCTCCGATATGCTCAAGGGGAAGCAGGGCCGCTTCCGCCAAAACCTCCTGGGCAAGCGGGTGGATTATTCCGGTCGTTCCGTTATCGTGGTGGGCCCGCATCTGCGTCTGCACCAGTGCGGCCTGCCCAAAAAAATGGCGCTGGAGCTGTTCAAACCCTTTATCTACAGCCGTCTTGAGCAGCGCGGCCATGTGAGTACCATCAAGAGTGCGCGCAAGATGGTGGAAAAAGGGGCAAAAGAAGTTTGGGACGCTCTTGACGACATCGTGCAGGAGTATCCGGTTATCTTAAACCGGGCCCCAACCCTGCACCGGCTCGGTATGCAGGCCTTTGAGGTGCTCCTGATCGAAGGCAAGGCTATCCAGCTTCATCCGCTGGTTTGTGCGGCCTTCAACGCCGACTTCGACGGCGACCAGATGGCGGTGCATGTACCGCTTTCAGTGGAAGCCCAGGTAGAGGCCCGGGTTCTGATGATGTCTACCAACAACATCCTGTCCCCGGCAAACGGCGGTCCCATCATCATTCCCAGCCAGGATATCGTCTTAGGTCTCTACTACATGACCCGGGAGCGCCTTGGCGTGGCCGGAGAAGGGTCGATATTCGCTTCCCCGGCAGAGGCGCGCATTGCCTATGACCAGGGCGTGGTGCACATGCAGGCACGGGTGCGGGTACGCATCAAGGGGACCATGGTGGACACCACCACCGGCCGCCTCCTAGTGGGCGAACTGCTGCCCGAAACTGTTCCCTACGCCTTGGTGAACAAGGAACTCTCCAAGAAGGAACTGGCCTTCCTCATTGACTACACCTACCGCCATGCAGGCACCAAGGAGACCGTCATCTTGGCGGATCGGCTCAAGGACTTGGGCTATGAGAACGCCACCCGTGCCGGTATTTCCATTGCCATCAACGATATGAAAATTCCGGTGGGCAAGGAGGATTTTGTTGAGGATTCGGAACGGGAGGCGGCCGAGGTTGAACAGCAGTACGCAGGCGGCCAGATCACCGGCGGCGAGAAGTACAACAAGCTGGTTGATATCTGGACCAAGGCCACAGATAAGATTACCAAGGAAATGATGAACGAGATGTCGGTGGATTTTGTCACCGACAAGCAGGGTAAGCTCCAGGAAATCAAGAGCTTCAACTCCGTCTTTATCATGGCCGATTCAGGCGCGCGCGGTTCCAAGGATCAGATCCGGCAGCTGGCGGGTATGCGCGGGCTCATGGCCAAGCCCAGCGGCGAGATCATTGAAACACCCATTAAGGCAAACTTCCGCGAAGGCCTGAGTGTGCTGGAATACTTCATCTCCACCCACGGCGCGCGTAAGGGCTTGGCGGACACGGCGTTGAAGACTGCCAACTCCGGCTATCTCACCAGGCGTCTGGTGGATGTGGCCCAGGATTCGACCATTGTCATGGAAGACTGCGGCACCATGCAGGGCACTCTGGCTGAGCCGCTGATTGAAGGCGGCGAGGTTATCTCCCGCATTGGCGAGCGCATCCTTGGCCGAGTGGCGCTGGAAGATGTGATTGATCCACACTCAAATGAAATACTGGTGGCTGCGGACGAGGAAATCACCGAGGAAAAGGTGGAGGCCATCGAGGCGACCGGTATTGATCGGGTCATGATCCGCTCGGTGCTGACCTGCGAGGCCAAGCGCGGCGTCTGCGCCATGTGTTACGGTCGTGATCTTGGCCGAGGCCACATGGTCAATATCGGTGAGGCCGTGGGCATCATTGCAGCCCAATCCATTGGCGAGCCCGGTACCCAGTTGACCATGCGCACCTTTCATATCGGTGGTGCAGCCCGGGGCTCGATCGAACAGGCGGAAATCCGCACCCAGCGGGGTGGTGAGGTCTGCTACAAAAATCTGCATGCAGTGCAAAGCATCCATGGCCATGACATTGTCATGAGCCGGAGTGCTGAAATCTTCATCCGCGACAGCCAGGGCGCTGACCGTGAGCGTTTCCCGGTGCCCTACGGCGCCACTGTTGTGGAAACTGAAGGCAAGGTGGTAGACCCGGGTGTGGTGATTGCGCACTGGGATGCCTTTTCCTCGCCGATTGTGGCGGAGGTGGGCGGTACGATCAAGTTTGGTGATGTGATCGAGGGCGAGACCATGTCGGAGCGTATCGACCAGGTCACCGGCAAGACGAGTAAGGTTATTACTTCGGTGGGATCATCCAAGCAGGTCAATCCGCGCATCAGTATCAAAGACAAGCGCGGCCGGACCCTGAAGCTGCCGGATGGTCAGCTTGTTGCCCGCTATTCGCTGCCGGTTGGTTCCATTATCTCCGTAGGCGAAGGCGAGGAAATCAGCGCCGGCCATGTGATTGCCAAGATTCCGCGTGAAACCACCAAGGCCAAGGATATCACCGGTGGCCTGCCCCGGGTGGCGGAACTCTTTGAAGTGCGCAAGCCCAAGGAACAGGCCATTATCAGTGAGATCAACGGTCGGGTGACCTTCGGCAAGGATCTTAAGGGCAAGCGACGGGTCATCGTGGTGCCGGAGGTGGGCGAGCCCAAGGAATACCTCATTCCCAAGGCAAAGCATATCACCGTGCACGAGAACGATCACGTGGAGGCTGGTGATCCCCTCATGGAGGGTATCCGACTGCCCAACGACATCCTCAGGGTGAAGGGCAGGGAGGAATTGGCTCGCTTCCTCGTCAACGAGATCCAGGAGGTGTATCGTCTGCAGGGCGTCAAGATCAATGACAAGCATATTGAAACTATTGTGCGCCAGATGCTGAAGCGAGTGCGTATCACCCATGTCGGTGATTCCCAATTCATGCTGGATCAGCAGGTGGAACAGTGGAAATTCCGAGAGGAAAACGAGCGTCTGCTGCAGGATGGGCTGCAGCCTGCTGCCGCTGAGCCGTTGCTGCTCGGGGTGACCAAGGCTTCCCTCTCCACTGATTCCTTTATCGCGGCGGCGTCTTTCCAGGAAACCACCAAGGTGCTGACCAATGCGGCCATGGCCGGACGGGTGGATGACCTTTCAGGTCTCAAGGAGAACGTCATCATGGGCCGGCTCATTTCCGCAGGCACAGGGTTGCGGAGCTACCGCGTAAAGCAGAACGAATAGCAGATTGTGCTTGCATTATGCGCCACTTTGCTTTATAAGCTTACGTTTACGCTTTTGACGTCGATTATACATTTGAGAGTAAGTAAAGCTCTTGAGTTATAAAGGAGTTGTTGCATGCCAACGATAAATCAGCTTGTCCGTAACCGGAGAAAAAAAATCAGCAAGCACTCGGCCACGCCGGCGCTTCAGAACTGCCCGCAAAAGCGCGGAGTGTGTGTGCGTGTCTATACCACCACACCAAAGAAGCCTAACTCGGCTCTGCGTAAGGTCGCCCGTGTACGTCTGACCAATGGTATTGAGGTTACCTCGTATATACCGGGTATCGGTCACAACTTGCAGGAGCACTCCGTGGTGCTGATTCGTGGCGGTCGCGTTAAGGACTTGCCTGGTGTGCGCTATCATATTGTTCGCGGCACCTTGGATACCTTGGGCGTCAACAATCGTCATCAGGGTCGTTCCAAGTATGGGGCGAAGCGGCCGAAATAATTTTTCTGCGCAAGGGACAGGATATGCCAAGGAAAAAGATACTGGACAGAAGGTCGGTCGCGCCCGATCCGCGTTTTAACTCTGTGTTGGTGGCTAAGTTTACCAACGGGTTGATGGTTGAAGGCAAGAAAACTGTGGCGCGCAGACTGTTTTACGATGCCATGGATATTGTTCAGAGCAAAGTGAGCGATCAGGATCCGCTTGCGGTCTTTGAGGAGGCCATGGAGAATGTCCGGCCCCGAGTTGAGGTGAAGAGCCGCCGTGTAGGTGGTGCAACCTATCAGGTGCCGGTGGAAGTGCGCCCGGAGCGGCGTAACGCCCTGGCAATTCGCTGGATAATTAATTTTTCTAAAAGCCGATCTGGTCAGGCCATGTCTGACAAGCTGGCAGCCGAGTTGCTGGATGCCTTTCACAATCGTGGCGCATCGGTCAAGAAGAAGGACGACACTCATAAGATGGCTGAGGCCAACAAGGCCTTTGCTCACTATCGCTGGTAATTGTCCTGGGGACTGCCGCTCTGAGGTTGACAGGCTTTGATTGCTTGTGTATAGAGGGCGTTTCATTAGAACGGGCCGGGCGGGTATGAATTGGGAAGCAGGCAAAAGACGTGGCATCGATAGAAGCGTTGGCGAAAATTCGCAATATCGGCATAATGGCGCATATCGACGCGGGCAAGACCACCACGACGGAACGCATACTTTTTTATACTGGCCGATCACATAAGTTGGGTGAAGTTCATGACGGAAATGCGGTCATGGACTGGATGGAGCAGGAGCAGGAGCGGGGGATAACGATATCATCGGCGGCAACGACTTGCTTTTGGGCGGATCATCAGATCAATATCATTGATACGCCGGGGCATGTCGACTTTACCGTTGAGGTTGAACGCAGCCTGCGTGTGCTCGACGGTGTAGTGGCAGTGTTCTGTGCCGTTGGTGGGGTTGAGCCGCAATCGGAAACCGTGTGGCGCCAGGCTGACCGGTACTATATCCCCAGAATCGCGTTTGTGAACAAGATGGATCGGATAGGTGCTTCGTTTGCCGGGTGCCTGGCCGAAATGGAAGACCGGTTGGGGGCTTCGCCCGTGGCTGTGACGATGCCTGCCGGTAGTGAAGACGCCTTTATCGGAGTTATAGACCTTGTCAAGCAGCGTTTGCTGCGTTTCAGGGAAGATAGTCTGGGCCAGGAAGTTCTGGAAGAACCTGTGCCCGATGCCTATTTGGAAGCATCATCGGCCGCCAGAATGCAGCTTCTCGAGAAGTTGGCCGACTTCGATGAGGAGCTCATGGATAAGTATCTCAACGATCAGGACATCACGCCTGACGAGATTCATGTAGCCTTACGCAAGGCTACTCTGGCTTTGAAGCTTGTGCCGGTTTTTTGCGGTTCCGCCTTTAAAAATAAAGGTATACAGCCGCTTTTGGACGCTGTTGTCCGCTATCTGCCTTCACCGTTGGATATACCTCCGGTTGAAGGCGAAGATAAGGATGGACAAAAGGTTCAACGCCAGGCCGACAGCAAGGAGCCGCTTGCCGCTCTGGTATTTAAACTGCAAACAGACCCTTTCGTCGGCAGTCTGGCCTTTGTTCGCGTGTATTCCGGCGTGTTGGCTTTGGGGCAGAAGCTCTACAACCCACGCCAGAAAAAAGCGGAAAAACTTGCCAAGTTGCTCAAACTGCACGCCAACAAGCGAGAAGAGGTGCAGCAGATTGGTGCAGGCGATATAGGCGCTTTGGTTGGTTTGAAATTTACCAGAACCGGCGACACGCTGTGTTCCGGTGGTGATAGTGTTGTTCTGGAAAGTATTGCCTTTCCTGAGCCGGTAATCGGCATAGCGATTGAGCCTAAAACCAAGGCTGACGAAGGCCGTTTGAAGGAAAGTTTGGACAGGATCGTCAGAGAGGATCCAAGCTTCCGGGTAGCGGTGAGCGAGGACACCGGCCAAACCATTATTTCCGGGATGGGAGAACTGCATCTCGAAGTGGTGGTGGATCGCTTGATTCGAGAATTCAAGGTAGCAGCCAACGTGGGTAAACCGCAGGTCTCTTACCGAGAAGCACTCAAGCAACCGGCTACTGCAGAGGCACGTTTTGAGACCCAAGGAGCCGGCAAGGAACAGTACGGGCACGTTGAGATTGAACTGGTTCCTGCCAAAAAGGGCATGGGCAACAGCTTTGAGAGCTGTGTCCGTGAGGAAGAGATTCCTCAGGTGTTCATAGAGGCCATTGAGAAAGGAGTGCTGGACAGCTTGGACTCAGGGCCGCTGGTTGGTTATCCCTTGCTTGATGTTCGAGCGCGTCTGGTCGGAGGCTCCTATGATGAGGATAAATCAACAGAAATGGCCTTTGGCGTAGCAGCGACCATGGCCTGCCGGAAGGCAGCAGCGGAGGCTGGTCCTGTTCTGCTTGAGCCGCTGATGGATCTGGAGATTATCACCCCTGATGAGTACCTCGGTGATGTCATTAACGATCTGAATAAAAAAGGCGCTCAGATCAATAGGGTTGAGGCGGAAAAGGCGGTGCAGGTTGTTTCTGCCAAGGCCCCGCTTGCTGAAATGTTCGGGTACTCGACGGATCTTCGGTCCAACACCCAGGGTAGAGCGACTTTTACCATGCAGTTCAGCGAATTTGCCGAAGTCCCCGCACGGCGAGCTGAAGTGATCATTCATAAGATTCGGGGTTTTTAACAGCAGTAGAAAACGGATTTTCTGGAAGAGGAATAGCAATGGCGAAGGAAAAGTTTGAGCGGAAAAAGCCGCATGTCAATGTGGGGACGATAGGTCACATTGATCATGGTAAGACGACCTTGACGGCGGCAATTACGCAGGTTCTTGCAAAGAAAGGTCTGGCGAAGTTTATTGACTACAGCGCGATTGATAAGGCACCCGAAGAGAAGGAGCGTGGCATCACTATCGCCACCTCACACGTTGAGTATGAGACGGCAAATCGTCACTATGCTCATGTGGATTGCCCGGGCCATGCCGACTATATCAAAAATATGATCACCGGTGCCGCCCAGATGGACGGCGCGATTCTGGTGGTTGCCGCTACCGACGGCCCTATGCCGCAGACCCGCGAGCATATCCTGCTGGCGCGTCAGGTTGGTGTGCCTGCCATTGTTGTTTTTCTGAACAAATGCGACATGGTGGATGATCCCGAACTGATTGAGCTTGTGGAGATGGAGCTGCGCGAGCTGCTCGATAAGTATGATTTTCCGGGCGATGAGATTCCTATCATCCAGGGTTCAGCGCTGGAGGCCTTGAATGCCCCGGATGATCCGGAGAAGGCTAAGGGTGTTCTGGAGTTGATGGAGGCTGTTGACAGCTATATTCCCCAGCCTGCGCGCGCGATTGACAAGCCGTTTTTGATGCCGGTTGAGGATGTGTTTTCCATCTCGGGTCGCGGCACAGTTGCAACGGGCCGTGTTGAGCGTGGCATCATCAAAGTGGGCGAGGAAGTTGAGATTGTTGGTGTGCGCCCGACCACGAAGACGACCTGTACCGGCGTTGAGATGTTCCGTAAGCTTTTGGATGAAGGTCAGGCCGGCGATAATATCGGCGCCCTTCTGCGCGGCGTGAAGCGCGAGGATGTAGTGCGTGGTCAAGTGCTGGCAAAGCCCGGTTCAATTAAGCCGTACAAGAAATTCAAGGCTGAGGCCTATATTCTGACCAAGGAAGAGGGTGGTCGTCATACGCCTTTCTTCAATGGCTATCGTCCTCAGTTTTACTTTCGTACCACTGACGTAACCGGAGTGTGCACGCTGGATGAGGGCGTGGAAATGGTTATGCCTGGTGATAACATCCACATTACGGCAGAGCTGATCACGCCGATAGCGATGGAAGCAGGTCTTCGTTTCGCCATTCGTGAAGGCGGTCGGACCGTGGGTGCAGGCGTAGTCAGTGAAATTGTTGAATAATATTTTTAATCCTTGCTGTACGGGATTAGGTTTTAAGTAGGCAGCCGGGCATTGTCCCGGCTGCTGTCACTCTGGCGGGTACCAACAATGAGAGATACCATTATTCTCGCTTGTCAGGC
>JAUNUN010000069.1 GCA_030538155.1 bacterium | reverse complement strand
CCAAAATTTTATTTGTAACGTTATTACAGGAAGATATGAAAAACCCTTGTGGTCGGAGATGTTCGCAAATCTCAGCCACTGAATCAGCATTCATTACCAGCGCATAAGATACGGTTTATAGGTACCTTTGCCAAGGAGTTGCTCTCGGATAGTACGCGCTTGGGCGAAGAGGATGTTTTGTAAAGTATCCTTCTGGCCGCGATGAAGTACTTCGCTTCCCAGACGAGCGGTTATGGCGGCAGCCAGCTTCCTGCGGGTTTCCTTATCTAAGGCGCCACCCTCTTCCTGCCTGAATACTTCCCGCCTGTTCAACATGCCCAACACTGTCCTGTCTACGACGGGCGCCCGGAACTCTTCTATCAAATCATAGGTGAGAACGGGTTTTTTTCCTTGCCTTGTGTGAAGAAAGCCACTTGTGGCGCTTAAGCCTGCTTTGGTGACAGCGGTCAGGATCTGACTGTACAAAATACCATAGCCATAATTGAACATTGCATTCACTAGGTCTTTCGCTCCCCGTCGTTCCCGGCCGGGAAAGCCAAGATCTGCAGGAATGAGCAGTGCAAGCAATGTCCAGTATCTCACTGCAAAGACCCCCTCCATGCCCATCAGGCTGGTACGGAATTTATTCGGATCGGTTATGGGCAAGTTTTGTATCTTTTTTACGAGCCGTTCCAGTTCTTCCCGCATCTGGATCAAAGTTTGCCCGTAGCAACTGTTGCGTCGTTCCCGGTACTTTGAAAAAAACTTGAGCAAGGCGAGCTGATTTTTTACCTTACCGAAGATAAACATTCTGGCCAGCATCAGGCCTGTTTCGTCGTCCCGGTGAATAATTTGTTTCTGAAGCAGATCGGCATTAACCGAATCGGGCCGATTGACCACGGCCAGGATTTTGCCAAAATAATTGATGCAATAAATACTGATATCCCTTTCGACACAGAGTTTGATCACATCCGTAGAGAGGGCAAGCCCGTGTTCGCCCAAGGTGAGGCCTGTGAGAGAATTTGCCGGAATCTCCGCAATGACAACTTGCTGGCGTTTTACAACAATTTGTTGCCCCCTGAGACCGACAAAATGGCCGGGTGTGGTAACGATAACTTCACCCTCCGCAAGCTTGTGACGAAGGTGTCGGCGACGCTTCACCGCAGCTTTTTCGTCTGCTTTTTTTATGATCCGGCTTACTGGGTTTAACTGCTTTGCCGGCCAAGCTTGGCGCAGCCGTTTTTGGTTTTCCTTGACAATATCTTCTGTAAAGGGCAACAGAAAGGGCAATCGCAGGTCTGCCGGCGGCTGGGCGGGCCACAACCCTTTGGTAACACGGTCTTGGGCTAGCTGGGTAAATTTTTGCGTTATCATCTGTTCTAGTGCCTGGAATTGGGTTGTTGGATTAAGAAATCCATAGTGCTGCAGCCAACCAGATGTGGTTCTTTCCAGGGTTGCAAGGATTTTTTCGGGAGGTTCCATATTTTTGGGAGAGAGTAGCCAGCCCACTTGATTTCGCATTTTATCGATCTTTTTTGGGGATATTTCTCTCACGTCTTTAAAGAAATGCACTCCCAGAAAAGAAAAGCCTTTGTCCAGGTTTGAAATGGGGGCTGCATTTTCGTTCAGTTGCAGGTGTAATTTTTGTTCAAGGAATTGTTTGATAGCTGTATCTGCTTCCTGGGCGGTTGCTTCATCCTGAACCATAATCAGAAAGTCATCGGCGTAGCGCACCCAGGCCCAGCCTCTGTCTCTGACAAACATATCCAGATCGTGCAGGTACAAGTTGGCGAGTAAGGGCGAGATGATCTGCCCTTGGCGCACGCCTGTTTCCACATTACGCCACTTGCCGCTTCGGGCGACGATGCCCGACCGGCACCAAAGGGCAATAATGTCAACTAATTGCTGTTCCTGATTGACAAGTTGGGCAAACAGGCTGAGGAGGCGATTATGATCAAGGGTATCAAAAAAATTGTCGACATCCTGGCGTACGATCCAGTGCTTGTGTCTGGAGAGATTATCTTCCACCCTGCCAATAGCCTTGCGATGCCCTTTTTGTTTTCGATAACCGTAGCTGGTGTCAAGAAACAATTTTTCCGTCAACGGCTCCACCACTTGAAGTAAAGCGGCCTGAACGATTTTGTCGCGAACTGTGGGCAACCCTAATTGGCGGAACTCTCCTTTATCGTTGAATTTGGGGATGGACGCAGCCTTGACAGGTTCTGGATTGTACTGCCCTTGCATGAGTTCGCGCCGCAGCCTGAGCAAGTTGCGGTGATGGTCTCCGGCAAATTCATCTACTGAAACCCGGTCGATGCCACCCGCTGATTTTTTAGAAAGAACACGATGGTATGCAGCATAGATGTTACGTTCCGCTACAAATCTGGAAAACAGGGATGGTTCCGGGCCACATTCCGTCCCGGTTGGCTCAAAGGATGACATGTGTTTTTGGTTTACTCCACCCGCTGATACCGGTGCCTGTTTTACGGCGGACGCAGGAACGGCAAAGCTGATAGTATAGGATGGAATCCTCGTGGAAATTGATAATGGCCTCAATCTCTTTCATGAGAGAGGGCAGGGTGCGAGGTGCTATCTGACACTCGAAGACGCTGTAATTTACTCGTTGGCCATACCCTTGTAGCAACTTGACCAAACGAGAACGCCGCCGATCGCATACAATATCATAAGCGACAACGAGAAATTGTAGATTGGTATCCAAGAACAGCTATTCTCCTGATTTATAACGGCCTGGGCACTGAATATTTACTCCCTGCAAGGGACGCTTTTAGCGCATGAGGAGATTGCCAAATGCTCCTGATTCATTCATGCCAAGGCCATAATGCATGATATTGTATCCTGAAAATAGATGAGGCTGCCTCCTCAACGCCTGAATCGCGAGTCAGCTTGTATAGCCTGCCGGTTCAGCGGTAGGAGAACGGAAAAAACTTTTCCGGCTGATTGTGGACCAGTTTGAGCGCTTCCTCTTCATTTTTTCCATTGAGCAAATCCTGAAAATGAGCGGCATTGAGGCCGCCACTATTAACAGTCCGTTGAAGATCCTGCAGAATATGCTTGGCTGAGGTCCGCTGTTTCTCGTTTAAGGGCGGGTCTACGGTACTGGCTGCCAGTGCGAGCAAACCCATGGGCCGGATGGTGTGGTCTCCTTGCTGGCAAAGAGTCATACTCGTTGCCCATGCTTGCTGAGCAAGGTTTTTTTGTTGTTCTTGCATGGCAAGACGGCCGATGTTCCAATAGATGAGCTGCCAGGGGTGGATCTGGCTCGGTAGCCCGAACTCTGTCGGTAATCGACCGCCGTCCATGAAGTTGAGCAATTGCTGCCGTGGCTGGATAAGGTGGTGGGGGGGGGGGTGAGGGTGGTCGGCCAGAAAACGGGCCATGGCAAACAGTTTAAAGCCATCTTTCAATACAGGCTCAAGATCGATTGTAGTGCCGGTGTCTGCACCAAAAACATGGTACAGTTGTATCTCGGCCTCAGTAAAATCTTTGGCGTCGATAAGGGCGAAGAGCAGGTAGTTGCATTGCCGCAGGTAATGCTCTTTCAATCCGGGCTCCTTTCCATTGCCAAAGGCGCGCATCGCCGCTTCGATTGTCTTGCGCGTTTTATTTAGCTGTGTGGGGCCACAGAAGGCATAATTCTGGGCAAGGGTTCCAAGAAAGCTGCCGAGGGCATAATCACTACAGTAGTTGTTGATCTTATTGATCTGCTGCTGACGTTCCAATACTTCCATAAACTCCTGCGGCATGTTGACACGGAAGTCATAGCTGTTATGCCGCACTGCGACCCCAAAACGACGGTTGACAAACCGGGCGTATATCTGTTTGCCTTCCATGTTTCTTTGTGCTGCTTCAGCAAATGCGGTCCCTTGTTGATACCAGTGATCACTCTCTTTGTGATTGCCGCTATGGTTGGCAAGGGCAAGTTGAGAGGAGCAGTACGAGAGTGCCGCTCCAGGAGATGTTTTACCAACAAGGGCCAAATTTCGGCAGGGCTGCAAAAGACTGCTTAGTGCCTCTGCATGGGCATAATCTTCCCTTCTCAGGCTTTTCTCAATGCAATCGGCAAATTGCTCAGCATTCGGTGGAGAGTTCTGGAGCCATTTCAAAAGTTTTCTTTTCCTCTCGGGTATAAAGTAATCGCGAACGGCATTCGCTGTAAGGCCAAGGCAGTTAACAATGAAATCATCCGGGCTCTGCAAAGCGGTTTGAAGACGGGTGATTTGCTTCAGGGCTGCGGGTGAGGTGCAATGCTCCATCCACAGGCGTGCCGTTTCAAGATTACCCACTGCCCAGCATACCAACTGGTTGGATTGCTGCAAGGCGGCACCGTTTGCCAGGGGATAGAGAAAGAGGGTGAAGGTTGTGGCTGAATGGACGTGGTTAAATTTGTAATCAAGAGAAGTGATGGGGTTTATCGTTCCATCAGGCTGTACATCGCCGGTGGCGGCCCAATGGCAGGGCATTGTGCGTGCGGAAAGAGCGGAAAGTGCGCCTAATCCTAGGGATAAGCCTAGAGAGCGGCCGGTGATTTTGAGCTGTGGGGATTGCCTTCCCTGAAGATGGGGCACAGTGCCCGGGGGACAGGTGAGAGGAAATGTGTACAGATGCGTTCCTGAGGAAGTCCTGTGTAATAGGCGAGCTGCTGTGAAGGCGTCGTTAATGGCCGTCTGCGCATCATCGTCCAGAAAAGGAATTGCCCAGTCGGGAAACAATGGTCTTGAGCTGTGAGATGAGGCGGCAGGAGCGTTGATGGCTCCGACCAAAAAGTACATGGTCAAAGTACTGCCGGGCTGAGTCACCAACGCTGGTACAAACCGCCATGCCATGCTTGTTGCCGAGTCGAGGGTGATGAACGGAGGAAGGGTTGTCTTGGCAAACTCGGTCAGCCAGTTCGAGACAGGGCTAGACTGTCCTTCTCCTTTGAGTAAAAGATCAGCCAGCAGGGAAAGGGCAAAAAAGGGACGAAGTTCTGCTGAGCATTTTTTCCAAGTTGTATCTAGATCTAGTTGCGATGCTTGCTCCCAGAGAATTGCCTTAGGGCGGACCAGGTAGGGAGCGACTAAAGACCGGGTAGCGGAATTAAGCAGCAGTGTTTTAAAGTACTCCCAATCGGCAGAGTTGGCAGGATCGACAGGCATTTTTCTTCTCCTTGCGCCATGGGTTATGTGGCGCGAATCGGTCTCTACACTTCCGTGTGGACCAGCACGAGCAAACGAAACTCACCTTCAGGTTTTTGAGGATCCACCTCGCCATCAGGTTTATCCATTTTATTTTTGCTCTGATAGGGAAATTGAACTACAAAAATTCGACTCTGATGCAGTTGCAACTCATCCGGCAAGAGGACTGCACCGTCCGGCAAAAGCCAGTCGCAGAACCACTGTGCTTGAGCCGGTAGTTGCAGTTCCTGGGGCAGAGTGCCGGCCACAACCAAGCCGCTCTCCGGCAGATTGATCATATCGAGAGAACGTAATCCGACCAGAAGCATATCCTGAATGGCATCATTTTCGACCCGGACAATTTTCGCCCAGCCTGCCGGTTGGGATCCTGTATCGGCAGCATAGGCAAGGGTTCCGGCCACAGGCTGTGCACCCAGGAGGAAGGATGAAACGGACGCTTGGACATGGGTTGGAATTAGTTGAATTCTGTGCCTATTCTCCTGACCCAATGAGGTGCTGAGGAATTGGAAGGCGGGGATGTCTGACGGCCTAGTCTGCAGAATGTTCAAAAGACCTGCGCGCAACTGGGCAATTAATTGATCAAGCAGGTTTTGAGTCGTGAGCTTCGGCAGGACAGGTGTTGGTGCGGGCAGGTTGTCCATCCATTGATTGAAGAGTTTTTTTGCTTCTGCATCAAGCTCCATGACTGCTCCTGCAAGCCACCCCGCCAGGGTACGGAAGCCGGCAGGTAAGGTCTCCGTGCCTACGGCTACCTGTAATTCACGGCCGAACGACTGCAATGCCTTTCTGGAAAACAACTGGTCAAGCGCGTTAATGGCTTGGGCGAGCGGTACCGGATTCTCCAGGCGGAGCAGGAGCCAATAAATTGCCTCCTCGGCAAATAACGAAATGAACGGCTGGGCAGCAGCACGTTTCAGTGCGTCTGTCCACTTTTCAAAAAGCTGCTCTGCCAAATGGGAAACATCCAGCCCATTCTTTTCATCTTCCTGGTCGAGCCATTGCTGAAGCAAAACCCCAGATGGCCCTTGCCAGGGAACCCTTTTGTTTTCCTTGATAATCAGTTCAATGGGTTTGAGTGTTGCAAGCTTCTGTTGGCGGCTCAAGCCTTCCATGAGCCGCATGCCGCAAAAGCCGGCCTGAAAGCGCCATTCAAGAGGAGTAATTCCTGAAAGAATGGCGTGTACCGCAACCCGGAGCGCACTTCCTCGCAAGCCTGCCTGTACCACGGCTTCCGGCATAATCTTTTTTGCCGCGGCATTTTCGGCTGCATTGAGCCAACGGAGTGCATAGGCCTGTTGGATAGCTTGAGGGAGATAAGAGATAGTGGCAGCGAATGCACGCATGTGATCACGCAGTGCTTCATCGCAGGCTACCTCAGCCCAGAGCAGAGCGAGGTTTTCTTGCATATCATCGGGTACAGACATGCCCGCACGCCACTCAGCCAGACGGATAATTGCATCGTTCGGCATGCTGTTCCACTGAGCGTACCATGGGAAGAGGTAGTGGTGTGTAGAGGGTATTCCTGCCAGGGCCGACTGCCGCAGGGTGTTGAGTGGAATGAGCCGGTGGGTGGGTAACGGGCTCGATACCGCGTGGTCGAGCAGGGCTCTGGTTTTCCGTTGCAGTGTGTGCGCCCCGCGCAGACACGGGCAGTGATGTGCGGCGTGGTTGAGGTAGACGGCAGCGTCGAGCGTTTGCAGATACCGGACCACCTGTTCATACACATCGAATTCGGCTCTTTCTTCCGCACCATCCCGAAACATGAAGCCATAATTCGATTCCTCAGCTTCAACCGGATCAAGATCAACGGTCAATTCGCTATCAAGCTCTTCAAGCGCCTCTTCAACCCGGCTGATAAAAAGAGCAAATTGGTCATCAAGATTAGTATCTTCGCCCTTGTCCAGTTCCTGCTCAAGTGCTTTGATTGTTTCAGATGTAGGCGATTGTAGGTGAAGGCGTCCCCACCTGATATACAGATCAAGTGTGAGAGGCTGGCTTTCGTGCTGGAGAGAAGAGTGATTATTTAACATTGGTTATGCTCCAACTATCAAAGGAATCAAGCCACCAGAAGAGGTTGTTATACATATCATCGGGCCATATATCCTTTGGATTGGTTTGAATAAAAAAAGTAAGAAAAAATAAATGAATGATCGGGGATTCGGTATCCCAATTGTAGCAAACTCCGTCCATACCTAACTTTGGCACTCCATTACTACGAGTAGCTGTCATATCATCACGGCACTGCACACTTGCTCTCCATCTGGCAGCTGTTCCCGGAGTTCCTGGATATGCCTTAATGCTCATCTTTTTAGTCACCGCCCGTTCAAAAACTGTGACAGCCAACTCCGTATATTCGTCCAGACTATTTTGGCAGTCACTATGCACGGCCGAAAAGGTATTGTTACTGCAGTCGGCGCAACGACCATTTACCTCTTGGCAAGCAGAAAATGCCAATCCGTTTGGAACAGGGTTGGTCAATATCTCCTCCCAACAGACACGCTCCGGTTTTCCGTCACGAAAGTACTCTGCATTGAAAAGTGCTTTTGGCGATGCACTTGCCACATGGGTCCAGAATTTGAAGTGCCATGTCTTCGGCCGGATAAAACCATGCAGAACCATTTGTGCGTCGCGACACTGGCCATCGGTATCGTTTTTCAAAGTAACGGTAAATGTGCGTGGAAAAACCGATGAGGCACTGGTGCAGCTCGGGCTGGAAAATCCGTATTCGTACTGTTCAGCAGGACAGAATCGGTACTTGTCTGTTAAACAGGCACACTGCTTCTGCATAAGAACCGGCATCAACCACCGGGGGGTTGATGCAATTTTCCAGCACATGAGAGCATTCGGTGGTTGATGGAGGGAGTGGGGCTCATCGCATTGCACCTGGTTAAAAATCTCTGCGGCATCTGTCCAGCGGCGAATCCATAAATCACGCACGGACAGATCCCTCGTTCCCCTTCCACTCAGGTTGCCGTGGGGATCGCGCTGATAAAAAAAATCAACCAAGAGTTGTTCACACTCTTCTCTGGAGGCAAAAAGTACTAGCCTTTGATCTTTACGTGTTGTGCTGATACCAACTGCAACAACTGTGATGGGACTGCTCTTCAGCTGTGTGCGCAGGGAGTTCCTTTCATGTTTCTTCAATATTCGATATGATCGGACTAAACCGTGTTCTTTTGACCGGCACAAAGCTTGGCCGTTCAAATCAGTGCCAATGTATTGCGCTACTTCGAATATATCGCCTGGATTAAGCATGGCGCTCCCTTGGAATATCATAAACTGGGAAGTAATCGTTGCCGGAAGAGGTAGCTTTGAATCCTGTGATGCGAACCTTTTTGTTGGCCTGGTCCCGCTTTTGAAATGCTGCAAGCTCGTCCGGACTCAGCTTCTTTTCTGATCTGATTCTGGTACCATTATCCAAGGTGCACCAGAGGAAATCTTTTTGTTGTTGTGCCCCTGCTTCTATCTTGTTCACAGAGAATTGATCTCCAGGGACAATGATTTGTCCCTGCTTGTCAGGATGGATAAAGAGCATCCGCAGGCATCGCGACCACTTTTTGCGGAAGGCATCAGAATCATAATCTACTGTAGCATCACGACCATGTTGTTGATCGCTCATCGTTTTCCCGGTCGTATTCTTCAGCTTTTTTTCTAATGGACTCATCTGCTTTTCCCGCTCATTCTCTAGCCAATCGCTAAAGATCTTGGCGCAGGCGGGATTGATTTTTTCGATCTGAAGGATAATCTGTTCAATAGCGATTTTGTCGTCAATCGGTTCAAGAAAATTTGAGCCGGGATCCGGAATGTCGTCATTTCTGTCTTCACCATCATCTTCTTCCCTGGCGCCACCTAGTGGTTGAATAACGATTCGAGAACCAGCTTTTGTTGCGCGCCGATCCAAACTACGAATAGCGTCTTGCCAGTCTGGCCGTTTGGAGATGGATAAAAGGGCCCCCATCAACTCGCTCCCGAGGGGCGGAGAAAGAGCATATAAAGTTCCTGTTGGCTCATCAACTGCCTGATAATGCAATATTTCTGGAAATTTATCGCAACATTCTTGAAGATCAGCCGCCGACGGATGCTTATATAGATTTATGGTCCTGTTTTTACATAGACGTTGAATAGCATTGAGCCATGAGGGCCGCTTTGAAAGCGATTGTAAGGCCTTAAGAGCGGGTTGAACTTGCTCCTCAGAAGCCTCAGAAAGTATTTTTAATATTCCTGTTTTCTTGCTGGCAAAAAAAGCGATATCATCTGACCATTGATTACAAATTTTTGTTAATTCATCCGGCACACATGGAATTAATTCTCCAACAGAATTTAATTGTTTCAGTTTTTTTTTGAGAAAATCAAACCTTTTATTGTTGCAAATTTGCCGAATCCATGTTTCAGGTTTGCTCTCTTTTTGAAAATTGTCAATCGATCGAAGTATGCCATCAAACGTTTCTGCAATTATTATTTGAATTTCATCTTCATCGAGTAAGTTGTAATATTTGTATTGCAGATGATTTCCTAAATTTGGAATTACTTTAAACCATTCTTGACAATATCCATGTAAAAGAATCTTGCATTTTGAGCATCCTGGGCCTTTTCCCATGTATTTCTGACAAGGGTGTCGTATTCTTTCCAGTTCAATTGCGTTTTTTTGAGTGTTTTTGCTTGTTGGTTCTGGAATATCCTGATGATCGTATCCACACATTCGTCTCTACCTGGCAGCAGTCTCTGATAAAATGCCGATGATTTCTTTCGCATTTTCCAGAGTTGGTTCTTTTTAACTGCTTGGCGCTTGGCCCCAGGTGGGTCAGTGTCATGGGAGGCCGCCAAGCAAGCACTCTGTTACCGGCATAGCCGGGGTATCACCAGTATGCCGCATTCCGGATGCGGCTGTCCAGAGAGGAATGGACCAGGGGAGCTGAAAGTCGACCGTTAGAGACCTTTGGGCCTATCCTCCCAAAGCCGGCGGCTGCAGAGGCACCTTGTGCTGTTTTCCAGCCTCCTCAGTCAGGGTTTCTCGTTTCCAAGAATTCTCCTCAACATATCGCTTCCTGTTTCACGGAAAGGTTTTGTCCCTGTGTTCCTCACAGGAGGCACAGGGTTTTCCTGCTCCCTCCGGCTCTGATACTTTGGTCTTGGTTGGTTGGAGGGGCTGTCTGCATGAGGCACGAGCTGCTGGATCATTGCTGCGATGAGGTAAGCCAGGATCAGTGCGAAGAATATCCTGATGCGTCGGCGCGGCCGTGGTTGGGTGGTGGGTTGC
>JAUNUN010000068.1:1861-10460 GCA_030538155.1 bacterium | reverse complement strand
ATTTTTTACCTGTCCCTACTCCCTCTCCAATAACCCCCTAATTCTATGTCTCTACCAGATTTTTACGCATCATCAATCCTTGTTTTTGGCGAAGTCTTGGCGGATGTGTTTCCGGATCGCTCGGTTCTGGGCGGTGCTCCCTTCAATGTGGCCTGCCATTTGGCCGCCTTTGGCGAAAATCCGCTTTTTATCAGTCGCACCGGTGAGGATTCGCTGCGTCAGGAACTGATAGAGCGCATGCACCGGCTTGGCATGACGACAAGAGGCGTGCAAATCGATCCTGCCCACCCAACCGGAGAGGTCCAAGTGCAACTCGACGACAAGGGCGGGCATGTCTTTAGGATCAAGGAAGATCAGGCCTATGACTATATAGATACGGCTCAGGCCCTGGCTGCGGCAGTAGAACACCAGCCCCGGCTGTTTTATTTCGGCACCCTGGCCCAGCGCGGCACAGTATCGCGTACGGCTTTTCGGGCCTTGAACGCGCAGCTGGGTTGCACACGTCTAGCAGATATCAACCTGCGCGAGCCTTGGTTTACCCTGGATGTTGTTATGGAGACGCTGGCCGCATCCGATGTGGTCAAAATGAGTCTGGAAGAATTGCAGTGGTTGGCCCGGGAGTTGCCGCTGCCCGGCTCTGAACCGGAACTCTGGGTAAAGGATCTGGCAGGGCGCTTTCAGCTTGAGCGGGTACTCATTACCTGTGGCGCGGACGGAGCCTGGCAGTGGCAGCCGGGACAGGAGCAGGCGATCATTAATGCTCCACCGGGCCGCTCTTCTCGTGCAATTATCGATACCATTGGTGCCGGCGACGCCTTTACCGCCGTTATCATGCTTGGTTTGCTCCGCAAGTGGCCTGATGCACTCAGCCTGAACCGGGCCAATGCCTTTGCCCGCGCAGTGTGCGGCATCCGGGGAGCCTTACCGGCGGATCGTGATTTCTATACGCCATTTTTGGAGGTCTGGGATGGATGAACAACCGCAACACAGACAGAAAAAACTCGTTATTTTAATGATCAGCCTGCATGGACTGGTGCGGGGCTATGATCTCGAATTGGGGCGCGATGCCGATACCGGCGGCCAAGTCACCTATGTGGTGGAATTGGCGCGCCGACTTGGCCTACATCCTGCCGTTGAGCGAGTAGATCTGCTGACCCGGCTGGTGGAAGACGAGCGGGTGGACGGCTCCTATGCCCAGGCGGAAGAACCCCTGGGGCCCGGTGCTCGCATTGTGCGCCTGGCCTTCGGCCCCAAACGCTATGTGCGCAAGGAACTGCTCTGGCCGCATCTCGACGACTTGGTGGATAACTGTCTCCTCTTTATCCGCAGGCAGGGACAGTTGCCGGATCTGATCCACAGCCACTATGCCGATGCCGGTTATGTGGGCCGGCAGTTGTCGGGCATATTGGGCGTGCCCCTGGTGCATACCGGCCATTCCCTGGGGCGGCCGAAACGAGAGCGCCTCTTGGCAAGCGGCCGCAAGCCAAGCGCCATCGAGCGGCAATTCAACCTTACCCGGCGCATCAGTGCGGAAGAGGACCTGCTGGCCCGAGCCTCTTTAATCGTCACCAGTACGCGCCAGGAGGTTGAGGAGCAGTACGGCCTCTACGACAACGCTGATCATGGCCGCTTTGAGGTGATCCCGCCGGGCACGGACACCTCCCGCTTTGCCCCGCTTGGTCGGGCCGGAACAGCCAAGCCTTCCCTCAGCTTTATAGACCGCTTTCTGCGCGAACCGCACAAGCCCATGATCCTGGCGCTGTGCCGGCCCGATCCACGCAAAAACATCGGCAGCTTATTTACCGCCTACGGCGAAGATGAGGAGCTGCAGTCCCTGGCCAACCTGGTGGTGGTGGCCGGCAATCGGGACGATATCAGCGACATGGACGCCTCGTCCTCCCGCGTGCTGAGCGATATGCTCCTTGCTATCGACCGCTACGACCTCTGGGGCAAGGTGGCGGTGCCCAAACATCACCGCCCGGAAGATGTGCCGGATATGTACCGTTTGGCGGTCAGGCGCAGGGGCGTGTTCGTCAACCCGGCCCTGACCGAACCCTTTGGTTTGACTTTAATTGAAGCCGCAGCCAGCGGTCTGCCCTTTGTGGCTACCGAGGATGGCGGCCCCAGGGACATTGTTGCCAACTGCAAGAGCGGGGTGCTGGTCGATCCGCTTGATTCGCAGGCCCTGGCCGAGGCGCTCAAATATGTGCTGGCAGACCGCAGGCGCTGGCAGCAGTTTTCCCGCAGCGGCATCAGCGGCGTGCGCAAGCACTACAGTTGGAACGCCCACGCTGAGCAGTATATCAAGATAGCAAGAAAGGTCTTGCACCGTAACCGCAAGCGTCTGCGGCGGCAGCAGGCCTTTACCCTGCGGGACGGCAAATCGCCGGTGCCCCTGATGCAATACGCCCTGATCAGCGATATCGACAATACGCTCTTGGGCGACAGGCCCAGTTTGGGCCGTTTGATCCGCTGGCTGGAAAACCAGGTGGGCGGCGTGGCCTTCGGCATTGCCACCGGTCGCAGTTTGCAGAGCGCGTTTGATATCCTTGAGGAGTGGAAGGTGCCTACGCCCAATGTCATGATCACCTCGGTGGGCAGCGAAATCAACCATGGACCGGATCTCTTGCCCGACCTCGGCTACCGCAACCATATCCGCTACCGCTGGCGTCGCCAGGATCTGCTCCAGGCCCTGAGCGGTTTGCCCGGCCTGCAGTTGCAGCCGGCTGAAAATCAGCGGGAATTCAAGATCAGCTTTGATGTTGACCCAGCTTCCTTTACAGGCGTTGCCGAAACCTATGCCCTTTTGCGTCAACTCAAGCTCCATGCCAATCTGATTTACTCCCACGAAGCGTATCTGGATATCTTGCCGGTGCGGGCCTCCAAGGGCCATGCAGTGCGCTACCTGGCCTACCGCTGGGGCCTGCCCCTCAACGCCTTTTTGGTGGCCGGTGATTCGGGCAATGATATCGAAATGATGGTGGGCGATACCCTGGGTGTGGTGGTGGGCAACCACAGCCCCGAACTTGCGCCTTTAAGGGGCCGCGGCAAAATCTATTTTGCCCGGGGCGAGTATGCCCAGGGCATTCTGGAGGGCCTGCACCACTACGGCCTACCCGGAGCGGCTTGAGCGGTCCTTTCTCTCTTTCTCTGTCTGAGGGCCGGCAGGAGACAGAAGAGCGATCTGCCGGATGTGTCATTTTGTGCGTCATTTGATGGACCCATTGGCAGTTCGCTGGTCTTCCCGTTTTATCTGCTGTTCCCAATTGTCTCAGGCTACATTCGTAAAAGCGCTTATAAGCGCAGCAATAGAGGATTTTCCATGTTGTATCTTGTTCAAGAAGCAGTCAACGAAGATCGCAGCGCCATGTATACGCTGCTCAGGCGGTATTTTTCCTGCGCACAGACCATCCTGTTGCAATCCGATCTGCTCGACGGGCTGACGGCCATGGAGGGTGAGGGTAAATGTGAAGGAGGGGTTGAGCAAGCAGGCAAAGCAAAAGATTCGGCCCTGCTCAGATTTATTCTGCGTGCCCAGGAAGGGCTGTTCCGTGCCCCCTGGGCCTATTTTGCAGTGCGGCCGGGGGTTGCCGGTATGGAGTATCTGCGCATTCATGGCGAGACCCTGGTGCCGGACACAGTGTCTGCATCCGAATTTCTCCAGTTCAAGGAAATGCTGGCTGAAAACAGGGAGGAGGCAGCGCCTGTTCTGGAGGTGGACTTTGCGCCCTTTGGCCGCAACATCCCCATGCTGGCCGATCCCCGCGCTATTGGCCAGGGCATGCTCTTTCTCAACCGTCAGCTTTCCAGCGCCATGTTCGCCGACCGCCGTGCCTGGGCCGACAAGATGCTGCACTTTCTCACCCTGCACGCCATTGACGGCCGGCAGTTGATGATCCACAACGAAACCTTCAAAGATGTGGACAACTTTGGCCGCGCTCTGCAGCAGGCCATTGCCTTTGTGGAACGACTTGACGGTGATACGCCTTGGGAGGATTTCAGCGCTGCCCTGGCAAAGATGGGCTTTGAGCCGGGCTGGGGAGACAAGGCCGGCCAAACCGCCGAAACCATGAATCTCTTGGCCGATGTGCTCACCGCGCCTTCGCCCACGGCCCTGGAAGGCTTCCTTGCCCGCATCCCCATGGTTTCGCGGCTGCTCATCCTCTCCCCACACGGATATTTCGGCCAGGACAATGTTTTGGGCCTGCCGGACACCGGCGGCCAGGTGGTTTATATCCTTGATCAGGTGCGCGCCTTGGAGCGGGAGATGCGCTCGCGTCTGGAGCGCCAGGGCGTGCATGTGCAGCCCAAAATACTCATCGTCAGCAGGCTCATTCCCGAGGCGGGCGATACCACCTGTAATCAGCGTCTAGAAAAGGTGAGCGGCTCCGAAAACGTATGGATCCTGCGGGTACCGTTTTACAAAAAAAACGGAGAGATTGTGCAGCAGTGGATCTCTCGTTTCCAGATCTGGCCCTATCTGGAGCGTTTTGCCGAATCCGTAGAGCGGGAGGCCTTGAGTGAGTTGGGCGGTCGTCCGGATTTGATTATCGGCAACTATTCCGACGGCAACCTGGTGGCCAGCCTGCTCAGCCGCAGGCTCGGCGTGACCCAGTGCACCATTGCCCATGCCCTGGAGAAGACCAAGTATCTGCACTCCGATCTGTACTGGCGGGAAAACGAGGCCCAGTACCATTTTGCCTGCCAGTATACGGCGGATCTGTTGAGCATGAACATGACGGATTTCATCATCACCAGCACCTACCAGGAAATTGCCGGCACCGATACAACCGTGGGTCAGTACGGCAGTTACCGCGCCTTTACCATGCCCGGTCTGTACCGGGTGGTGGACGGCATCAACCTCTATGATCCCAAATTCAACATTGTCTCACCTGGTGCGGATGCCTCGGTCTACTTTCCCTATAGTGACAGTGAAAGAAGGTTGAGCGGCCTGCAGCCGGAAATCGCGCAACTCCTTTTTGCGCCGGATGCACCCCAGAGCCGCGGCCATTTTGCAGAGCCGGAGAAGCCCATCTTGTTTACCATGGCGCGGCTTGACCGGGTCAAGAACCTGGCCGGTCTGGTTGCCTGGTTTGGCGCTTCAGAGCGTCTGAGGCAGCAGGCCAACCTTTTAGTAGTGGGCGGTTTTCTCGATGCCGGCAGCTCTTCCGACCATGAAGAGCAGGAGCAGATTCAGCTCATGCACGCCCTGATGGATGAGTACGGCCTTGAGGGGCAGATGCGCTGGCTGGGCCTGCGCCTGGACAAGAACCTGGCCGGAGAGTTGTACCGTGTTATTGCAGACCAAAGGGGGGCTTTTGTGCAGCCGGCCCTGTTCGAGGCCTTTGGCCTCACCATTATCGAGGCCATGGCCTCGGGTCTGCCGGTTTTTGCCACCAAACACGGCGGCCCCATGGAGATCGTTGAGCACAGGCGATCCGGCTTCCACATCGATCCGAACTATGGCGCTCAGGCAGCAGAGCTGATGGCGGATTTTTTTGAGCAGTGCGAGCAAGATAGCGGGGTATGGGAGCGCATCTCCCTGGGCGCGCTCAAACGGGTGGCCGCGCGCTATACCTGGGAACTCTACGCCAAGCGCATGATGAGTTTATCGCGCATCTACGGTTTCTGGAAGTTTGTGCATGGGGTGGAGCGGGAAGACATGGCCCGCTACCTGGAGATGTTTTACCACCTCCAGTTGCGGCCGCTGATGGGGGAAGGGGAGTAATTCCAATTCCCGATCAAAACGCTATCTGTGTCGGTATCGGAAAATACTTCTCGGAGTACCTCCCTGTACGCCTGCGTCGTATTTTCCTCACCTCTTTGATATCATTTTTGATCTGGAACCGGAATAAGGCTGACCGCCGGGGGCCGACCAGGTTTAGTACCCAGCACAGAGCATGCAGTATAGAGACGGCCCGGTTTATTTCAGGAGCGGGTGCCGATATCGGCATACGGAGTCAGCGAGGGGCCGACATAGTGGGCGGTCGGTCGGATCAGCCGGTTGTTCTTCCATTGCTCCAAAATATGGGCCGTCCAGCCCACTGCCCGGCTGATGGCAAAGATCGGGGTGAACAGTTCCGTGGGAATGCCCATGGCATTGTAGAGCGGCGCGGAAAAGAAATCCACATTGGGATAGACCTTGGAGTAGTTCAGCATGGCCTTTTCCACTTCCTGCGCTATTTCAAAGTAGCGGGGCTTGCCGACCAGGGTGGTGATCTGCCGCGCCGATTCCCTGAGCACGGTGGCGCGCGGGTCTTCGCAGCGGTACACCCGGTGGCCAAAGCCCGGCACCTTCTTCTTTTCGGCCAATTGCCGCTTCACCCAGCCCTCGGCCTTGTAGGCCTCACCGATTTCCTCAAGCATTTTCATGACTTCTGCATTGGCCCCGCCATGGAGCGGCCCTTTTAAGGCAGCGATGGCGCTGGTCATGGCAGAGTAGATGTCGGTCAGGGTGGCGGCAGTGACCCTGGCCGTGAAGGTGGAGGCGTTCAGCTCGTGGTCGGCATGGAGGATAAGGGAGGTATCCATGGCCTTAACCAGGATGGGATCCGGTTCCTTGCCCGTAAGGGTGTAGAGGAAGTTGAAGGCAATGCCGCAGTGGTGGCGCGGTTCAACCGGCTCATGCCCGTCCCGCAGGCGCTGGTGCGAGGAGATGATCAGGGGAATGCGCTCGGTAATGCGCTGGGCCTTGCGCAGGATGGCATCCAAACGGGTATTGCCGCTGTCCGGATCCCAGTGGCCCATGGAGGACACAGCGGTGCGCAGTACTTCCATGGGGGTGGCGGCATGGGGGAACATGCGCAGGATCATTACCGTCTCCACCGGCAAGTGCATGGAGCCGGTAAAACCATCCAGAAAGACCTGAAATTCAGTCAGCCCAGGCAGACGACCGTACCAGAGCAGGTAGGCCACCTCTTCGAAGGTGGAATGGCCGGCAAGATCGGCTACATCATAGCCCCGGTAGAGCAGCTGGCCTGCCTTGCCGTCAACCAGGCAGATGGAGGAATGGCAGGCTACCACATCTGCCAGACCGGCATCGCGGACAGTTGCTTCTGTTTCGTTATTCTCTGACATTGTTGTGGATCCTTATTGGAAAAAGTCGTGCTGTTGTTACTTGTCTTGCTTGTTTCGGTTGCTTTGGTTGCCGGATGAGAGACGCTATCAGCGGCGGATATGCCTGTTGCCGTTCCTGCGCTGCTGCAGGATACGGCCGGCCACCAGGACTATGGCTAGGAACACGAAAAGCCCAGCGCCAAGCCCGAGGAAGAATTTGCCCCAGCCGCTGGATGCGCCTGCCGTTTTTTCCTTGGCAGCGGCAGGAACGTCTTTTTGCTGGTCGCCGGTAGCGCTGCCCGCATCTGCAGGGGCAGCGGCACTGACTTGGCCCTGGTCGGCCGGGGCCGGCGGCACAGCCTGTTCCACTGCTGCGGCCGCAGGCAGGGCGGTGAGGGCTTTATGCATGATTTCCATGGCCTTGGCGTCCCGCTCCTTGCGATCCTTGCTGCCCATCACCAGTACAATCACACGCTGCCCGTCTTTAGGGGCCGTAATGACGGTGGAAAAGCCTGCCAGCCCAAAATAGCCGGTTTTCAGGCCATCAACGCCCGGCGCTTGTCCGAGTAGATGGTTGTGGTTACGCATGGTGAACGTATCGTTGCGGAATCCCCTGGTCTTGGTGCTGGTGTACTTGAGCGTTTCCGGTCGTTTGAGCAGTTCCCGAGAGAGAGTGGCCATGTCTCTGGCCGTGGTAATATCCGGCTTCTGCCCCTTTGCCGGCGGCAGCCCGTGCTCGGTATGAAAGGTAGTGTTGTTCATGCCGAGCTGCTTTGCCGTGCTATTCATTAATTCGACAAAGGCTTGCTTGGACCCGGAAATATGGATGGCAAGCGCGGTGGCGGCATCGTTGGCGGACTGCACCATGAGCGCGTACAGGAGTTCATCTACAGAAAATTGCTCCCTTGGGTCGAGATAGACCTGCGACCCGCCCATCCTGGCCGCTTCAGGCGTCACCTGCACCATTTCATCCAGGCTGAGTTTGCCTGCCTCGATGCGGGTGAGCACTATGTACAAATCCATCAATTTGAGCACACTGGCCGGATAGACCCGGGCATCTGCATTGTCTTCGAAGAGGACATCACCTGTGGCGGCATCAATGGCCAGGGCCGAGATATACGGTGTTTTGGAGATGGTCGGCTGCGCATTTTGCGCGGCCGGCGCGCCGCTACAGGTGCAGATCAGGTAAAGCAGGGCAAAAAGAATATGTTTCATGGGGCTGTACTCCAAGGCAGATTGGCAGAGGGTGCGCAGATGGTTAGGGGGGGAGGCGCACAGGGCTGCTCTTCCAGTCCATCCAAGGACTTTGTGCTGCATATCTTTGATCTGGAACTGGAGATAGAGCGTTCAAGGCATGAGAGTAACCTTTGCCAAAACAAACAAAAATACCCGGCAGGGCAGGTGCTGTCAATAAATCTGCAAGAACAGCTAAGGGATGAGGCGTCCCGGGCGCATCCGTTTTGCTTAGCGCCGCACCAGCAGGCAGTCGGATGAGGCGTCCCGGGCGCATCCGTTTTGCTTAGCGCCGCACCAGCAGGCAGTC
>JAUNUN010000068.1:0-1761 GCA_030538155.1 bacterium | reverse complement strand
GAAACGGATGCTCTTGCCCGCAATGGAATAATCCGGCCTGATGCCTGCAAGGGGCGGCCCCTTCAACGGGCGCTTGATTACCACCTTGCGTGGCCCTGCGGCCAGCACCGCCTGCAGCAGTGCCTCTTCATCGGCGCAGCTTTGTTCAATCATCTGCAAAAGCTGAAATTTCTTTTTCACCTTGGCGCTCTTGCTGCGGGGCGGAAACATGGGGTCAAGCAGGATGAGATCGGGCTGTACGTCCAGCTGCTGTAAATACGAAATACTGTCGCCGGTATAGAGCTGCATGAGGCTGCAGGTCGTGGCAAGCCGGGGCTCCTGCCCGGCCCTGTTTAAGGCATTTTCCAGAAGGGCCGCAATAACCGGGTTATATTCACAGAGTCTGACCTCAAAGCCTGCGGCAGCCAGAAGCAGGGCATCTTCACCCAGGCCTGCGGTAGCGTCAATGGCTAGCGCTCTTGCAGCGGCCGGTTTGCGAATCTTCGCCGCGCGCACCAGCAACTCGTCTCTGAGCCGTTGCGCCTGCAGGCGCGGCAGAAGCCGGGAGAAATCCGGTCGCAGCATGTGCTCGCCTGCCATGTCGCTTAGGCCCAGGGCCAGGCCTTTGACATCCAAACGCAGCACCAGGCAGCTGTGGGCCGGTTGTTCCCAGATCAGCCGGGTTTGCAGACGCTGCGCCAGTTCCTGCGCCTGCCTTTGCAGCAGTTCGTCTGCGCAGTGGTTTGCATCGGCCCACAAGAGCGGCGGCTCTGCTGCTGCCCCCGCCGGGGCGCTCTTTTCGTCTGCTTCCTTGGTCATTGCCTTTTTATATGCATGCCGGTAAGGTATTTTGATGACCAACCATTGAAACCCATGCCAGTGTGCTCCCCATGCCTACAGCTATTCATGCCATTATTCCTGCCCGTTATCAGTCCAGTCGTTTTGAGGGCAAACCTCTGGCCCTGATTGACGGGAAGCCCATGATTCAGCATGTGGTGGAACGCGCCCAGGCCTCTGCCGTCCTTGCCCAGGTGGTGGTTGCCACCGATGATGAACGCATTGCCCGGGTGGTGGAGGGCTTTGGCGGCCGTTGGGTCATGACCAGACCGCAGCACAAGAGCGGCACCGACCGTCTGGCCGAGGCTGCAGGCCTTCTTGGCCTGGCTGAGGAAGACGTGGTGGTCAATATCCAGGGCGATCAGCCCCTGTTCGCGCCGGAAGTGGTGGCCGAGGTGGCGCAGCCCATGCTGATCGAGCCGGATTTACCCATGGCCACCCTTATGTACAAAATTACCCGACCCGAAGAAATAACAAATCCCAACCATGTGAAAACCGTGTTCGATCGGGAGGGTCGGGCACTCTACTTCTCGCGCGCCGGCATCCCCTTTTGCCGTGACGGCGACGACGGCGAGGCAACCTATTACCGGCATCTCGGCTTTTACGCCTACCGTAAAAAGTTTCTCGACACCTTTGTCCGCCTGCCCATGGGACAGTGGGAACGGCTGGAAAAACTGGAGCAGTTGCGTGCCCTGGAATACGGGTATACCATTCGAGTGGTGCTCACCAGTTATGACTCAGTCGAGGTGGACACCCCGGCAGACATCCGCAAGGTGGAAGGGATGCTTGCCCAGGCGCGCGCATAATGCAGAGCGTTCCTCAGCTTATCACCGATCTTATCAAGGATCTGCGCTCTGCTCGCTACAGCGCCCTTGATCTGCTCACGGAAAACAGTGCTGAAGAAAACCTGGTCTCCCTCTTGCTGGGCACCAGGGCAGAGACGCC
>JAUNUN010000067.1 GCA_030538155.1 bacterium | reverse complement strand
ATGGGTATTCATGACTCCATTCTCTCAGACTTTGGAGCCTCCCACAATATCGGGGTGGTTCACAGGCGGGCTACACATCCTCAAGACCCAAGGTGCGGCGGACCCATTCCAGATCTGCCATACTGCCGAGAGTACCGTTGCTTTTTCGCATGGTCATTTCAGCGTCTTCCAAAAGAGCCCTGACCTGCTCCCGACCCAGTTCGTCCTGCACGGCCTGCCGGGGCGTTTTACCTTGCAAGGCCGGTAGTTCCAGATCCGGCCAAGACTCCCAGTGCTTGCGTAAAAACTGCTCAATATCGGCCCTGACTTCCGGGTCGTTCCATAACTCTTCGCGCTTAGTCTCTTCTTCAGTCAAGGAACGGTGCCTGCCTTCTTGCTCTATTTCCTCGGTGGTTTGAACCACCGTGTTCAGATAGGTGGTCTCGCCGCCGGGTAAAGCCTCATCAATGGCGGTGCGCAACCGTTCAGTCCGTTCGGCGGAGTTGACTTCCCAGCTTAGACGCAAACCGTCGATGCTCAGATGCCCATGTACGATATTTTCACTACCCGCATGCCTGCCGTCCGCCGGCAGAATCCAGGGCAGTTCCACCTTGCATAATGCGCCTTCACGGTCATATTCCGCCCCTTGCAACAGTTCTGCCTCATCAGCAAAACCGTGCGTCAGCCCTTTGAGAGCGTCAAAAACTTTTTGCGGCGATGTAATGGCATATTCCAAGGTGTGAAAAACAAGTTCTTCGCCGTCGCTATTGCAGTAACCCGGCGGTTCCGTCTCTTTGTAGAACAGCTCAAAGTACAGGTCTCTCAGCTCTATGTCGTATTCTTCGAGGGTGGCAATGTCTTTGCGGCGGGGCTGAAGGTAATCATGCTCAGTGCACCGAACAGGCCGATACCGCCCGCTGTAAATGCCGAGCCGAAGATCACATCGCCTTTACTGAGAAAGCGGGATGCCTTGTCGTCCAGGATGCGATGGTTTAAGCCCAGCAGCAGATCCCGCAGGTCAATACTTTTGCCGGGTGAGGCAGCGGTAATTTCGAAAAAGCTCAAAGGGGCCTTGGCAAAATTCTCCAGGTACTCCCGCTCTAGTGCCTCCAATTTTTTGCCCCGGCTTTGCAGATACGAATGAACGATAGTCAGGTCTCTCGGGCCTGAAAGGCTTCGCTCTCTATCGTTCGACTCAACCATCCACTTAAAAAGAAGCCACGGGTAAAACAGGGTTTCCTGGTAGTCGAGATCAATTTTTTCTTCCTCTTCGGACCAGAGGAAAAATTCATCCATCGCCTCATCGTGGGCTTCCGGGCCGAATACTCTTCTCCGTGCCGCACCAGCTCGCCAATGATGCGCTCATGGAAAAGATCGAGTTTCTGTTTCGTGTAACGGGTTGGGTCGATGCCGTGTTGCATGCAGCACTTCTTATATTTTTTGCCGCTGCCGCAGGGGCAAGGCTCGTTTCTTCCGGCGGTCATATTCGCTCCTGGTGGAATGGCGGCCTTATGGTCTTGCCTTTGTTTGGGTAGACATAGTACCACGGCTAGGTTCATTCAGGAACAGGGTTTTGAACTGTGAACCGCCCCGGCCTTATCCGAGGCTCCAAGATCTAAGAGAAGGGACTCATGAATACCAATAGGTGGGTGCAAACTCGCGCTCGCGCGTGCATCGTACATGCCTGGCGTGGCTACCCACGGATCGGTGCAGGCCTCAGGTCTCGGCTGAGGCGAGGTATGTCAAGCGGTGTTCAGCCATGCCATCCACAAGAGCGGCGACCCTGGACATGATATACGCATGAGTTTGTCGGCTAATCGTTTTTTCCTGCCTGCTGCAGGTGTGTACGGTGTTCGGGGTGGGCGATAGCGATGAGAGCTTTGGCCCGTGCAGACAAAGAGAGGCCCCTGAGCGCGGCGGCGCCGTATTCACTGACGGCAAAGTCTACACAATCACCAGGCAGAGAAAGCGGGGTATGCTCTGGAAATGCAGCCACAATGTTGCTGACGAGCTTGTCTTGCTGTTTCGAGAAGAAGCTTGAGCGCAGGGCGATGATGCTTTTTCCTCGCCTAAGCTGGGAAGCGGCACGGGCAAAATCCGGCAAACCGCCTGGAGCCGCAATCAACCGGCCGGCCACGCTCTCGGCATTGCAGTTGCCGGCCAGATCCATCTGCAAGACACTGTTGAGGGCACAGAGCCTGTCAATGGCGATGAGTGTTTTCCGGCTGTGGGTCAGTGAACAGGGATGGAACTCGACCAGCGGATTGCGGTGCAAAAAGTGGTACAGGGATGCATCGCCGCCCGCCATGGTGGTGATGGTGGTGCCGCGAAACTCTTTCTTGGTGCTGTTGTTGACCACGCCGTTTTCAATCAACCTTTGCCAACCTGCGGAAAGGATGCCGGTATGGCCGCCGAGGTTGTGCAGATGATCGAGCCGGCCCAGCACCAGGTCCGGTAAAGTACCAATCCCCACCTGGAGCACATCTCCCGGCTCAACCAGAGCCGCCACATGTCCGGCAATGGCCTGGTCGACGGCATCGGCCTCGGTTGCAGCGCCTGTGCTCACTAAATCCTCTTCGTGGTGGAGCACATAATCAAGTGCGGCCCAAGGCAACAGTGCATCCCCGCAGGTACAGGGCATGCGCGCATTGACTTGCGCCGCGACGAGCGGTTTCTGCGCCAACACCGCCCTCATGTAGTCAACGGTAATACCCAAGGAAACGTGGCCGGACGCATCAGGCGGGGAGACCTGCAGTAGAAGCAGATCCACCTTAATGTTTGCGGGAGAAAAGAACTGTGGGATGGCCGAGAAGGTGCAGCGTTCAAGCCTGGCCAGGCCGCTGTTGACCGCGCGCCGCAGGCCCGCGCCCGGCATGAAGGTGGTAACCTCGAAATGGCTTGCCGCCTCTTTTTGGATGTATGAAGGCGGAACCATGGGCATGAGGCAGTAGAGCTGTGCCCCATGCAAGAGCGGAGCTGCCTCGGCCAATTGCCGTAACAGGGCTTGCGGTTCGGCAAAGGCCGAATGGACCACCACCGTGGGTGATGGTCCTAGCCGGGCAGCTATTGCAGAAAAACTGAAAAGTTCTTTGGGCACAACTCCTCCAGTGTGCCGATCATATCAACATCGTTACATCGAACGCCGATACTGTCCGCCCACCTCGTAGAGCGCAGAGGTAATCTGCCCTAGTGAGCAGACCTGAACCGCGTCGATCAGCACTTCAAAGACGTTTTCATTATTGATCACGGTCTGACGCAGGCGGTCCAGCATGGGCCCGCAGGCCTCTTTGTGGCGTTCCTGAAAATCGCGCAGGCGTTTGATCTGTGATTGCTTTTCCTCTTCCGTCGAGCGGGCCAGCTCGATCTCAAAGGGTGTTTCACCGTGCGGATTGCGGAAGGTATTGACCCCGATAATGGGGTAGGAGCCGTCGTGCTTCTTATGTTCGTAGTAGAGCGATTCTTCCTGGATCTTGCTGCGCTGATAGCCGGTTTCCATGGCCCCCAAAACCCCGCCGCGCGCGGCAATGGCCTCGAATTCTTTCAGCACCGCCTCCTCCACCAGGTCGGTCAGTTCCTCTATAACAAAGGCGCCCTGGTTGGGGTTTTCGGTCATGGCCAGGCCCCATTCTCGGTTGATAATGAGCTGAATGGCCATGGCTCGGCGCACCGACTCCTCGGTGGGCGTGGTAATGGCCTCGTCATAGGCATTGGTGTGCAGGCTGTTGCAGTTGTCGTAGATGGCGATCAGGGCCTGCAAAGTGGTGCGGATATCGTTGAAGGCCATTTCCTGGGCATGGAGGGAGCGACCCGAGGTCTGGATATGGTATTTCAGTTTTTGTGAACGCTCGTTGCCGCCGTACTTGTGTTTCATAGCCACGGCCCAGATGCGCCGCGCTACCCGGCCGATCACCGAGTATTCCGGCTCCATGCCGTTGGAGAAGAAGAAGCTCAGGTTGGGCGCGAAATCGTCAATGTGCATGCCGCGCGCCAGATAGGCCTCCACATAGGTGAAGCCGTTGGCCAAGGTGAAGGCAAGCTGGGAGATCGGGTTGGCCCCGGCCTCGGCAATGTGGTAGCCCGAGATGGAGACCGAATAGAAGTTGCGCACCTGATGTCGGACGAAATATTCCTGAATATCGCCCATCATCTTGAGGGCGAATTCGGTGGAAAAGATGCAGGTATTCTGGCCCTGATCTTCTTTAAGGATATCGGCCTGCACCGTGCCGCGCACAGTGGAGAAGACCCGGCAGCGGATATCGGCCGCCTCTTCACTGCTGGGCTCGCGACCATGCTGGGCGGCAAACTGTTTCAGCTGCTGATCCAGGGCGGTATTGAAGAAGCAGGCCAGAATAATGGGCGCGGGCCCATTGATGGTCATGGACACCGAGGTGCTGGGCGCGCAGAGGTCAAAGCCGTCGTAGAGCACCTTCATGTCGTCTAAAGTGGCAATAGACACCCCGGAGTTGCCGATCTTGCCGTAGATATCGGGACGCTCGTCCGGATCGCAGCCGTAGAGGGTGGCCGAGTCAAAGGCGGTGGAGAGCCGATGCGCAGGCATGCCCGCGCTCACCGTCTTGAAGCGGCGGTTGGTACGGAAGGCATCGCCTTCGCCGGCAAACATGCGGGTGGGATCTTCATTTTCGCGCTTGAAGGGGAACACGCCCGCAGTAAAGGGGAAATAGCCGGGCAGATGCTCCTTGCGCAGAAAACGCAGCAGTTCGCCCTGGTCATCAAAACGAGGCAGATAGACCTTGCGGATGGTGGAACCGGACAGTGAGATACGGGTGAGCTTGGTGCGGATCTCCCGGTCGCGGATCTTGACCACATGCTCTTCGCCGCCGTATTGGCCGGCCAGCTCAGGCCAGTCTGCCAGCAGCTTCTTGGCCCCAGGAGCCAGATCGTTTTCTTTTTTGGCGATGAGCTCCGAAAACTGCTCCGTGCTTTTCCCTTCCGCCGCCAAGACTTCCTGGGCTGTGTGCAGGGCCTGCAGTTCTCGAACTTTTTTTACCCGCCGTTCGGTCTTGGCATGGTAGCCGCGCAGCTCATCTGCAATCTCCGCCAGGTAGCGCGAACGCTCTGCGGGCAAAATGGCCCGATGGCCTGAGGCGGCAGGCACCTGAATATACGGCAACCTGCTCGGCTTCAACTCAAGGCCCAACTCGCTCAGCTTGGGCAGCATGGCCTGAAAAAGAGCGGTTACGCCCTCATCGTTAAAGCGGGCGGCAATGGTGGGAAAAACCGGCATCTGTTCGGGCGGCGTGGAAAAGGCCCCCTGGTTGCGCTGGTACTGCTTGCGCACATCGCGCAGGGCATCTTCAGCGCCGCTGCGGTCAAACTTGTTGATGGCCACAAAATGCGCAAAATCAAGCATGTCGATCTTTTCAAGCTGCGAGGCTGCGCCGAACTCGGGCGTCATCACGTAAAGGGAGACATCCACATGGGGCACTATGGCGGCATTGCCCTGGCCAATACCCGAGGTTTCGACAATGATCAAATCAAAGCCCGAAAGCTTGCAGGCGGCAATGACCTCGGGCAGGGCTGCAGAAATCTCGCTGCCTGTTTCGCGGGTGGCAAGTGAACGCATGAAGATGTTGGCATGCTCAATGGCATTCATGCGGATGCGGTCGCCCAGGAGCGCGCCGCCGGTGCGCTTGCGCGAGGGATCGATGCTGACGATGGCAAGTTTCAGGCTGTCTTCCTGATCCAAACGGAAACGCCGCACCAGTTCATCGGTAAGCGATGATTTTCCGGCCCCGCCTGTGCCGGTAATGCCGAGTACCGGGGTCTTTTTCTCACCGGCCGCCTCTGTGATGGCCCGGCGCAGTTCTTCGGGATAGGTCCCGTTTTCAAGCGAGGTGATGATGCGCGCCAGCATGCGGCGATCACCGCTCTTGAGGGCTGAGAGAACCTCCTCCTTGCCCTTGGGTGCGAGTGGGGCCAGGTTGGTATCGGCCAGCTCGATCACCTCGTTGATCATGCCCTGCAGGCCCATGTTCTGACCATTTTCGGGCGTGTAGATGCGGCTGACGCCATAGCTGTGCAGGTCCTGCAGTTCCTCGGCCACGATGACCCCGCCGCCGCCGCCGAAGACCTTGATATTTTCTCCGCCGCCGGCCTTGAGCAGGTCGATCATGTATTTGAAAAATTCGACATGACCACCCTGATATGAGGTGACGGCAATGCCCTGCACATCTTCCTGCAGGGCCGCGTTGACGATTTCCTGCACAGAGCGGTTGTGGCCGAGGTGGATCACTTCCACACCACTTGCCTGCAGTATGCGGCGCATGATGTTGATGGTGGCGTCATGCCCGTCAAAAAGAGAGGCTGCGGTAACGAAGCGGACTTTGTGCTTGGGCTTGTAGGGCTGGTGCTGACTGGCCAAGTGTTCCATTGGATTCACTCCTGCGGTTGAAAGAAATGGGAACAGCTGTGGGACAAGGTCGAGGGTACTACGGCGGGAAAGATGAAGTTATTCCTTAATCACCTATGCAGGATGCAGGCGTGTTTGGCAAGATAAAAAGGCCTGTGTGCGGCCTGGCTGCACGTTCACTGCTTGGGTTCTGCATGCCTGTCCTGACGGCGGGAGAGCGGACGGGAGAGACTATGCGCCTGCTCCGGCATGCGGGTGACCTGTGCGAGAATCGCGGGCGGCAGCACCCGGCCCTTGACGGTGAGGATATCCCGGGCAAGGTGGTTGGCAACGGTACTTGGGTCTGCACCTTTTTCCGTAACCAGGTAGTGGTAGAGCAACTCGGCCAGACGGGGCAGGGCAATCTTCCAGGTGGCCCTGGTCTGGTCAAAGAGCCGGCAGGAAAAGGCAGAAAAGCCGCGAAAGACATCGCCGTCCGGCCACAGCAGGGGTGCTGTGCTGCGGAAATTGCCGCTGTTGTAGACCAGATCCCAGTAGCGGGCCATGCGTTTTAGGGCCTGCATGTGGGCAAAGGGGATGCAGTCGTTTTGCAGGAGTTCGTAGGGCGGCAGGCTGCTGTAGACCATGCCGTGCTCGGCATCGTGCCGGTTGAGGACCGTACCCGAGAGCTTTTTCAGGATACCGAGCTGGATTTCACCCCGGCACCAGCTCATGAGCCGGTTCAGGCCTGCGCCGAACTTCTCCACTGATTCCCCCGGCAGGCCGATGATGAGATCCAGATGGAGATGGGCGCCGGTCTCCTTGGCCAAGAACTGCAGGTTATGGCGTATTTTGTCCAGCTGCAGCCTGCGGCCGATGGCTGCAGCCACATTCGGCTGCAGGGTTTGTATACCGATCTCCAGTTGCAGAGAGCCTGCGGGGAAGCGCTGCAGACGTTCCTGCACTGCCTGGGGAAAATGATCCGGCACCACCTCGAAGTGGACGTGGAAGGGCGGCTCCTTTACCAGGAAAAAATCAAGAATAGCTAAAGTATTACTGATAGAGATATTGAAACTGCGGTCTACAAACTTAAAGGTGCGCGCGCCCCGCTGCCACAGGTCCTCAAGTGCGGCCAGAAATGCGGCCAGATCAAAGCTGCGCACCCGTTTATCCAGTGAAGAAAGGCAGAATTCACAGCCAAAGGGGCAGCCGCGCGAGGCCTCCACATAGATGAGGCGATGGGCAATATCATGATCACTGTAGAGCTGGTAGGGCAATTGTACTTGGCTCAGTTCAGGCGTGGCTGCGGTGATGATCTTCTCGCCAGGCCGCCGGCCCGCCAGCAGTTCCCGGCAGAGCCGGGCAAAGCTCAGCTCGCCTTCACCCTGGATGAGGTAATCTGCCTGGGAAAAATCCACCCGCAGGGGCAGGTGGCTCACCTCCGGCCCACCCAGCACGATCAGCAGATCCGGCGCGATTTGTTTGAGCAGGTTTACCAAGCCCTGGGTCTGCAGGGCGTTCCAGATATAGACGCCAAGGCCGAGGATGCGTGGCTGCTGCGCCAGGATGGCCTCGGCCATATCGGCGGCCTGGTCGTCCAGAGTGAATTCAAGCAGTTTCGCTTCCGGCTGCAATTCACCCAGGTTGGCGCAGAGCCAGCGCAGGCCGAGACTTGCGTGGATGTAGCGAGCATTGATGGTGGCAAGGAGGATAGTGGTCATACGTTTAGTGGTTGCTCTTTGTGCTGATAACCCCTGTCAATCCTGGGCTGCGATCCGCTCGCGCAGCACCTTGTGCAGGATGCCGCCATGGCGGTAGTAGTCGATTTCCATGGCATTATCCAGCCGCAGAATAAGCGCCTGCACCCGCTCGCCCGTCTCTGGGTGGCGTATGTGCAGGCTCACCTCCTGCTGCGGCACAAGCGTGCCCTCAAGTCCGCGAATATCCAGCACTTCACTGCCATCCAGGCCAAGACCGACTGCATCCACCCCTTCGGGAAACTGCAGCGGCAAGACCCCCATGCCGATCAGGTTGGAGCGGTGGATGCGCTCATAAGAGGCGGCAATCACCGCCCCCACACCCAGAAGCCGGGTACCCTTGGCGGCCCAGTCGCGGGAGCTGCCGGTGCCGTACTCCCTACCGGCCACTATTACCAGGGGGGTGCCCTGGGCCTGGTAGTGCGTGGCCGCATCGAAGATGCTCATGGTCTCACCTTTGGGCATCAGGCGGGTGTAGCCGCCGCTGCACTCTGCCATCTGATTTTTTATGCGGATATTGGCAAAGGTGCCCCGCAGCATGACTTCGTGGTTACCGCGTCTGGAGCCGTAGCTGTTGAAATCCGCCGGAGCCACGCCCAGGCCCTGCAAGTACAAACCTGCCGGACTCTCCGCCGCGATGCTGCCCGCAGGCGAAATATGATCAGTGGTAATGGAATCGCCAAAGATTGCCAGGATGCGGGCCCCTGTGATGTTGGTCACCGGCGCGGGTACCGGCTTCATGCCGATGAAATAGGGCGGTTCGCGGATATAGGTGGAATCCGGCTGCCAGTCAAAGAGCTTGCCGCTGCCGCTTGCCAAATCCTGCCAGGTGCTGTCGCCCAGAAAGACCGTGCTGTAGCTGTCCTGAAAGAGTTGCGGGCTGAGCGCGCTGTCCATCAGGGCGGCAATTTCTTCTTCCTTCGGCCAGATATCACGCAGGTAGACCTCGGCTCCGCTGCTGTCCTTACCCAGGGGCTCTTTATCGAAATTGATCAGCACGGTGCCGGCCAGGGCACCGGCCACCACCATGGGAGGAGAGCAGAGGTAGTTGGCCTGCACCAGCGGGTGGATGCGAGCCTCAAAGTTGCGGTTACCGCTTAACACAGCGGCTACCGCCAATTGTTCATTGCGGATCTGCTCAGAAACGGCGGTATCGAGCGGGCCGCTGTTGCCGATACAGGTGGTGCAGCCGTAACCGATGACATGAAAGCCCAGGGCTTCCAGCTCAGGCATAAGCCCGCTTGCCTGCAGATACTGGTTCACCACCCGGGAGCCGGGGGCGAGACTGGTCTTTACCCAGGGTTTTGGTTTAAGTCCTCGAGCCACAGCCTTGCGTGCCAAAAGCCCGGCCGCCAGCATGACGCTGGGGTTGGAGGTATTGGTGCAACTGGTGATGGCGGCAATGACCACGGCCCCATTGCCGGGCAGGGGCCCCTTGTTGCCGCTTTGCGCTGGAGCTGCAGCAAAGTTGGCGCGGAAGTTATCAGCCAGTTGGCCGCGCTCCAGCCGGTCTTGCGGTCGTCTGGGCCCGGCAAAGGCGGGTCGCACCGCAGCAAGGTCAAAGGGATAGACTCGGCTGTAGTGGGGCTCGGGCGCATCCGCACTGTAGAAGAGCTGTTGCTCCCGGCAGTACTGCTCCACCAGGGCAACATGTTCCTGGCTGCGGCCGCTGAGCCTGAGGTAGCGGAGGGTTTCGCTGTCCGTGGGGAAAAATCCCATGGTAGCGCCGTATTCCGGGGCCATGTTGGCGATGGTGGCGCGATCGGGCAGGTTGAGGCCTTCCATGCCAGGGCCGAAAAATTCGACAAAAGCGCCGACCACGCCCCGGCCGCGTAAAAACTCGGTGAGGTGGAGCACCAGATCCGTGGCAGTCACGCCTTTAGGTAAGGTTCCATGCAGGCGCAGACCCACCACCTGTGGAATCTGCTGGGAATAGGGCTGGCCCAGCAGCACTGCCTCGGCCTCGATGCCGCCCACGCCCCAGCCCAGAACACCCAGGCCGTTGATCATGGTGGTGTGCGAGTCGGTGCCCAAGACTGTGTCCGGAAAGGCCAGAAGCTCACCCTGTTCTTCGCGCACGGCCACTGCATCGGCCAGGTATTCCAGATTCACCTGGTGCACAATACCGGCCCCCGGCGGCACGACGCGGAAATCGGCAAAGGCCTGCTGCCCCCAGCGCAACATGAGGTAGCGTTCGCGGTTGCGCTCCATTTCTTTGTTGATATTGAAGAGCTGCGCCTGTGGGCTGCCGGCACAATCCACCTGGATGGAGTGATCAATCACCAGATCGACCGGAATGGAGGGATTCATAGTCGCCGGATCGCCGCCGTGCCGGGCCAGGGCTGCACGCAGGGCGGCAAGATCCACCAGGGCAGGTACGCCGGTAAAGTCCTGCAGCAGCACCCGGGCCGGCATGAAGGGGATGGCCACTTGGCTCAGCTCTTGCGGCTGCCGGCAGGCAAGATTGTATATGTCTTCCGGGGCGGCCATGCCGGTGGCGGCATGCCGCAACACGTTTTCAAGCAGGATGCGGATTGCATAGGGCAGGCGGCTGATGGGGCCATAACCGGCCTTTTCCAGGCGCTTCAGGGAGAAAATGGTATAGGCGGTACCCCGGCAATCCAGGTAGGCGCGACTGTCGAGTTGTTGCAGGGAACGGTGGGGCATGGCGGTCTCCTGAAAGTTGGGCTGGTTATTAGCCATAATGGCTGCCAGTAGGCCTTAAAAGACCTGCCCCTTTGCAAACATG
>JAUNUN010000010.1 GCA_030538155.1 bacterium | reverse complement strand
CCAGGTGGCAAAGTCCATCAAGCCCTCTGCCCGGGGCGAGCTTGAAATCACCGATGTGAATCTGCACTACCTCAAGCGCGGGCAGTTGTCGGTGGAACTTTTAGGACGCGGTTTCTGCTGGCTCGACACCGGCACCCACGAGTCCCTGCAGCATGCGGCCAGTTATGTAGAAACCGTACAGGAGCGGCAGGGACTGAAAATTGCCTGCATAGAAGAAATAGCCTACCGGCTCGGCTACATCGACCGGGCCCAAGTGGAGCGTCTGGCCGCCTCCATGCTGAAAAACCAGTACGGCCGGTATCTGATGGATCTGCTGGACGAAACCTCCACTCTGAGGACTTGATCATGCGCATCGTTATCGTAGGGGCAAACGGCCAGCTTGGCCGGGACAGCCTGGAAATTCTCGGCAAGGAGCACACGGTCTGGGCCAGTGATGCCGCCGAGATGGATATCACCGATCAGAGCCAGGTGCAGGCCCTGTTTCAGCGCCATCAGCCCGAGGTGGTCATCAACTGTGCAGCCTTTACCGCAGTTGACGCCTGCGAGAGCAATGTGGAGGCCGGCATGGCGGTCAATGCCCGTGGGCCGGAACTGCTGGCGCTCTCCTGCCGCGAGCATGGCAGCCGGCTCATCCAGGTTTCAACCGACTATGTCTTTGACGGCTCCCGACCCGCGCCGCAGCCCTATTTGGAAGGCGATAGCGCAAGCCCAACCTCCATGTACGGCAAGAGCAAGCTTGCCGGTGAAGAGGCGGTGCAGGCGGTTTTAGACAATCACCTCATCATCCGCACCGCCTGGCTCTATGGCATCGGCAACAAGAACTTTTTGAAGACCATGCTGCGGCTGGCCGTAAGTGATCCCAATCGCACCATCAAGGTGGTGAATGATCAGCACGGCTCGCTGACCTGGTCCTGGCGGCTGGCCCTGCAGATAGAACGCCTGCTTGCAACCGATCTGACCGGTATCCTGCATGCCACGGCCGAGGGTCATAGCACCTGGTACGAAGGGGCCCGTTATTTCCTGGATTGCATGCAGGTGCCCTACAGCATGGTGCCCTGCACCACGGCGGAATATCCTACCCCGGCCAAACGGCCCGCCAATTCCATCCTGGAAAACAGCCGCCTCAAGGAAGCGGGCTGCAACCTCATGATCGATTGGAAGAAGGATGTGCGCCTCTTTGCCGAGCGCTACCGGGATGAACTCTTGACCGAGGCCAAGGCCTCGTAATTTCCGGATTAAGGTTTCAACGCCTTGGCACTGCAGGAGCCGGCGCAGGCGACGGTGTTTGTACAGGCTCTGCCTGCTGCCGCTGATTTTTCGCTTCCATCAAGTCAAGCGGAATGGCCGGGGTGTTTTCCGTAAAATAGGCGCGCAGTTTAGGGTCATTGATCAGGGCCTGCAGGAGCTGCGCCCCCTGGCGCAGGTAGGGGGCAGTCAGGGATTTGCTCAGTACGGTGTTGGTGGCGGACAGGGTCGAGGCCAGCACCATGTACAACAGTGAAGCCAGCAGGGCTGCCTTGAGCGCACCTAAGCTTATGCCGAGTAAACGGTTGAACCAGCCCAAAAGGGTAAGCTGCATCAGCCGGTGCATGACCCGGCCTAAAAGGCTGAAGAGCAGGGCGGCGGCAAAAAAGAGGCAGATAAAGCTGATCAGGAAAACCAGCTTGGGGTTATCGATAAAGCGCTTGGTGTAGGGGATAAGCTCTGCCGTGTATTGGGCCGCGATCACATAGCTGCCTGCCAGGGCCAGGAGGGCGGCCAGTTGCCGCATAAAGCCGGTCCAGGCTCCGCGCAGGATGAAGTAGAGAAAGATGACGGCAACAATCAGGTCAAGCCAGGTGAGGGTAGCGGTCATGGCAGTCATTCGGGTTGGGGAAGAGTGGTAATGCAATCTGGATGCGGCCGCACTATAGTCGATTTGCCTGATTGCGCCAGCCTAGCTGCGGCAATCACACCAGACAAAGAGATCGTGTCTGAACAGGGTTTATGGCCGTGGCTCAGCCTGCACATCGAAGAGGCCACTGCGGCCTGGCTTGAGCTGAAGCCGGAACCGGGCAGCCTGGCCCTGCTGCGGCTCGATACCCTTGAAGCCCTGCTTGCCCGCCCCAATTATAGCACTGCCCTGCAGGCCCAGCATATCCTCAGCCAGAGAGAAATTGCCCGTCTGCACTCCTTTTCCCATGCCAAGCGCCGTCTGGAATGGCTGGGCGGCCGCTTGGCAGCCAAGCGCGCCTTGCAGCGGTTTCTTTCATCCTCATCCTGCGCGTCAGCTACCCTGCCCGCCGACCTAGTCATTGACAACGACCGTCATGGCAGGCCCTTTGTCAGGATGTCTTGCAATAATCCTGAACCATGCCTTTCCATTTCCCACAGTGGCCGCTTTGCCGCTGCCTTGGCGGCATCCAAGCCCTGTGGCCTGGACCTGCAGGAGATTGTGCCTAAATTGCAGCGCTTGCAGGCACGCTTTGTCGGTTCTAACGAACTGGCGCTGGGCAAAAACTATGAGGTCTTGAGCTGGCTTGGCCTGCTCTGGAGTGCCAAGGAGGCGGTAAAGAAATGCCGTTATGCCGATCAGGCCACCTTCATGGAACGGATTCAGGTGGAGGCCCATGCAGGCCCCGCCACTGAGCCGGAGGGCGCGGTTCTCTTCTGCCGCTTGCTGGATAAGAAAGAGGTTGTACCGGTACGGGTGATCCTCAGGCAGGGTTATGCCCTAGCCTTGACCTGGGGAGAAAAGCATGCCTGAACTGCCCGAGGTGGAGGTCACCAGAAGGGGGCTTTTGCAGGATTTGCCCGGCGCGGTGGTGGAGCGAGTGTGGACCAGTGGTTTGCCCCTGCGGGCCACGGTTTCCCAGCCGCGTCTGCGCCGCTATCTCCAGGGAGAACGGATCACGACCGTTGACCGGAGGGCCAAGTATCTGCTCTTTCGTTTTGCCGGCGGTGCGGTCTGCACGGTCCACCTGGGCATGACCGGGAAAATTTCCCTGAGGCCGCAGGAGGAGCCCCGCCACAAACACGATCATCTGGAACTGGCGCTGGAGAATGGTATTGCCCTGCGCTTCAATGATGCCCGCCGTTTCGGTGCGGTCCTGCTCTGGCCCGCAAATAAGGCGGAGGAGTATGAGCAGGACTTTTCCAGCCGCGAGGGCCTTGAACCCCTTGGCCCTGATTTCAGCGCCCTTGCCCTGCAGCGCCTGGCCGCCGGCCGCCGCATGCCGCTCAAGTCTTTTTTGATGAATGGCCGCCTGATTGCCGGTATCGGCAACATCTATGCCAACGAGATCCTTTTTGCCGCAGGGCTGCACCCGCAGCAGCCTGCCGGCTCGCTTGCCCCGGCCGATTGGGAACGGCTGGCTCTTGCCGCCGTGCGCATCCTGGAAGAGGCCATCAGCGCGGGCGGCTCCACCATTGCCGATTTTTTAGGCGCAAGCGGTCATCCCGGCTATTTTCAACTGCAGCTCAAGGTCTACGGCCGCAAGGACGAGGCCTGTCCGCAGTGTGATGCGGCTCTCACCCGCATTATCCTGGGCGGCCGTTCCACCTGGTTTTGTCCCCGGTGTCAACCTCTGCAGCATCTGCCTTTGCAGCACCAGCCCAAGAAAAGAAAAGCCTGATTACTGCAGGCTCGCCCAGATTCAGTTCAGAAAGAGCAGACGACCAACCTGGTAGATGAGTACAGCCAGGATAAAGGCGAAAATCGTGTTAAAGGCTACGGAGAAGAGGGCCCATTTCCAGGAGCCTGCCTCCTTGGCAATGCAGACCACGGTGACGAAACAGGGCGCGTAAAACATGATGAAGACCAGCACCGCCAGGGCCGAGACTGCATTCCAATTCGAATCCGCAGCCAGGCGCCGGCTGAGTGAGGTGGATTCTTCCGGATCGACCTCACCCAGAGAGTAGGCGGTACCCAAGGTGGAGACGATTACTTCCTTGGCGGCAAAACCGCCCACCAGGGCGATATTGGTGCGCCAGTCGATACCGGCCAGACCGCTCACACCCTCAAGGGAAGTGCCGATACGGCCCGCATAGGAGTTGCGCAGGTGCTCCGTGGCCTCGGCGGCATCCACTGCAAGCAACGCTGCCTCAAACGCTTTGGCATCACTTTTGCCCGCATGTTGCGCCTGTACCTGCTCTCGCTGGGTTTCATAGGCGGCAACGCGGCCTTCGGGCAGGCCGGGGTAGGTCATCATTGCCCAGAGCAGGATGGAGATACCCAGAATAACCGTGCCCGCCTTCTTGATGTACTGCCAGGTGCGCTCCCAGGTATGGATCAACAGGCCTCTAGCCGTGGGAAAGCGATAGGGCGGCAGTTCCATGACAAAGGGAGTGGATTCGCCGCGCAGCACGGTGAGGCGCAGTACCTTGGCCGCCAAGAGGGCCATTACCCAGGAGAGCAGGGTTGCCAGAAACATGTACCAGGCCTGATGGGCCGAGAAGAACGCACCGATGAGCAGGGTGAGCACCGGCAGTTTGGCCCCGCAGTTCATGAAGGGCACGGTCAGCAGGGTGGCCATGCGTTCCTTGGGTGAGCGCAGGGTGCGGGTGGCCATGACGCCGGGTACGGCGCAGCCGCCGGCAATGCCGCCGGAGATGATAAAGGGCATAACCGAGGAGCCGTGCAGGCCGAAAAAGTGGAAGATGCGATCCATCATGAAGGCCACCCTGGCCAGATAGCCCGAGTCTTCCAGCACGGCGATGCCGAAGAACATGAACATGATGATGGGCACAAAACCGAGCACACCGCCAACGCCGTCCACCACGCCGGACATGAGCATGGATTTGAGCGGGCCATCGGCCATGGCTCCATCAATAGTTCGGTTGAGCAGGGCAAAAAATTCTTCCAACCAGCCCACCATGCTGCCGCTGAAACTGAAGGTAAAGGTGTAGAGCCCGAAAAGCACCAAGGCCATGATGATGGGCCCCAGCACCCGGTGGGTCACCACCCGGTCGATGCGATCCGAGGTGTAGAGCCGGTCTTTAACCAGGGTAGTGCTCACCACGCCCTGCCGCAGGATGGATTTGATATAGCCGTAGCGCTGGTCGGCAATGATGGCTTCCGGATACACGGCCAAGGTCTGCTGCAGGTGATTGGCGGTCTCTTCGCAGCGAGCCAGCATCTTGTCTGCGTCTTCAGGGGAGCAGGCGCGCACCTTTTCAATGATCTGGGTGTCATGCTCCACAAGCTTAACTCCCAGCCATCGTTCAGGATACAGCTTGAGCAGGGAGGTGCAGCGGCTGAGCCATGGATGCAGATCCTGCAGGGCCTGTTCAATATCTGCACCGTAGTTGATGCGCAAGGGCTGCACGGTCTGCGTTTTTTCGGTTATGCGCAGGATGGTGTCTAAAAGCGCATCCAGGCCCTTGCCGGAGCGGGCCACGATAGGTACCACCGGCAGGCCCAGCAAAGTTTCCAGCTTGGCGTGGTCAATGATCAAACCCCTTGATTTGGCCATATCCATCATGTTCAGGGCCACAATGACCGGCAGGCCAAGTTCCAGAAACTGGGTGCTGAGGTAGAGGTTGCGCTCCAGGTTGGAGGCGTCCACCACGTTGACGATAACATCGGGCTTCTCATTGATGATGAAATCGCGCGCCACCAGTTCTTCCACCGAATAGGCGCTTAAGGAATAGGTGCCCGGTAAATCGACAAAAAGGATGCCCTGGCCCTTGTGCAGGCGGTAGCCCTCCTTTTGCTCCACGGTAATGCCGGGGTAGTTACCCACATGCTGACGGGAACCGGTGAGGTTGTTGAACAGGGTTGTCTTGCCGGAATTGGGGTTGCCCGCCAAGGCCACGGTGATGGACGTTTGCATGTTCACCTGATGTAGAGTTCCGCCGGAAAAGCAAGGCGTGGAGAATGTTTCGCCGTGTGGATTGGTTAGCGTGGCCGGCCGCCGGAGTTGTCCGGATCAGGCCGATACATCGGCAATATGTTTTTTTTGTCGGTTGGCCGGCTGCTTAAGTGACAGCCCTGACAGGCGCAACCGCAGGTAGATGCCTGACCGCGGAAGGATTTGAAGAGCAGACGAGCGACGTAGATAAAGGCAATGACAAGGGAGAGAACAACAATAATTTCCTGCATGGTAAACCTCATGAAAAGGCCGGCGCCAGGTCAATCCCACGCTAGGCGGGCGCAACCAGGATGGCGGCGGCGGTATCGGCATCCAGGCTGATGGTGCTGCCGTTTATTTTCACCACACATTGATCCGTGCCGGCCTTGCAGATCAGTTCAACCTCACGGCCAGGCAGAAAGCCCAAGCTGGCCATGCGGGCACAGGTACGACGGTCGCCGTTCACACCGCAGATGCGCAGACTGCCGCCGCAGCAACTGTGCGAAAGCTTCTTGGGATGCTCAGGCGTGCTGCAGCAGCGCTCCTGCCGGCAGCGCCTGCCCCAGGCCGCGAGTTGATGACAAGCTTTATCCCATCTGTTGCGTTTCATTGTATACCCTTCCATGTTATCCATGCTTCGATCCGAAGAGCTTGAGTTAGGTGATAACGAATTTTTTAGTTACTTCAAACAATGGGTCTTGTCAATCGGTTTGCCAAGGGGGGATAGGCGGGTAATGCGAAGGAATATTTCGGGACACCGCTGAGTAAAGTAGTTGTACTTCTTTGGCGGAGCTTCCTATTACTCATAATCTTTCTGAACGGTTATCGTAAATAGTTTGAATGCCTATCTTATGTTGCACCAAAGCAAGATTAAAAAACCTTGTTTTTTAATCTTGCTTTTAATAAAATGTTTTATGTATTTTTTCTGGTAACGGGATTTATATCCGCTTAACTATTAAAAACATGGAGGCGATTGTATGAAGAAAACATTAGTAGCATGGGCATTAATTGCGACTTTTATACCTGCCAATGCGCTTTTCGCAGCTGGTATTACCGGGAGCGGAAATATTGGGGTGTATAAAGACGGCAAGGTGGTCGAGCGGTTGACGGGTGAGAGTCAGGTTAGCGAAGACAGCATGCTGGTCTGTAACGGGCAATGCACAGTTCAATCTTCAGGTATCCGTTTTCTGGCAAATGATCAAACCAAGCTTGCGGTTCGCGATGACGAGCGCAACTTCGATCTCTTTTTGTCCGAGGGTCGGGTCGACTTTACAATTACAAGCGCTGCACGCACCATTACCTTCCACACTCCGCAGGGCACGTACACTACTGCAGGGGTCGTCTTTTCCGCCTCGGCAGAGTCTGCTGTGCGCGGCTGGGCTCAGGTTGGGCCGGATGGAGCGACTGAAATCGGTGTGACCGAGGGTCAGATGGTCTTCACCACGGCTAATGGTGAGCAGATCGTTGACGCCAACCATAAAATCCAACTGGCTGTTAGTGAAATGCCTAGTGCTGATAATTACAATGCGGGCGCTGCTGCGGTAGCCGCAGGTTCGAGCAGAGGAGGCGCAGCAGTTGGGAGCGGAACCCCTCCTTGGGTAGGTCCAGCAGTATTTGGCGGGCTCGTTACCGCTGGGCTGGTGGCGGCCCTGATTGCTGATGATAATGACGGGTCCAAGGCTAGCAATGTGACAGGCACTCCGTCGTCGCCGGCACAGCCGCCGGCAAGTCCGGTCAGTGGTACTACGCCTAGCAAGTCTCGTCCCAAGCCTGCACCTGCTGCAAGTCCGTCTAAGTAACTAAGTAACCTGTTTGTAACGAATTTCGAATCTTTCGGATCGCGTAAGGTCACCTGCACTTAAAAGTGGCCTTACGTTTTTTTTGGCTGATCCTGGTGATACTCATGGTCAAAAAACTGATTTTTTTGCTTTGCGTGGGCCTGGTCTTTTTCTTTGTCGGTTGTGGCGGAGAGCAGTTCAAAGCAACGACCGATGTAGGGCGATTTCAGGAAATACACGCTCAACAGCAGCAGGAGAAAAAGACCAGGGAAGCAGCTACTTCGGTTCCGGCTCCGGTCGCAGTGTCAGATGATCCGGGCGATTACCTGTTGGGTGCCGGGGATCTCATAGTAGTCACTGTATTTGAGACACCGGATCTTAACAGCGAGGCGCGCGTTTCTTCCCGTGGATTTGTGAGCCTGCCGCTGATTAACAATGTGCAGGTTGCTAATCTGACCGCCGCCGAGGCGGAGCAGAAAATTGAAGAGCTGTATCAGCGATCCTATTTACACGATCCGCATGTGACCGTGTACATCAAGGAGCATATGAGCAAACAAATCACCTTGGTGGGGGCTCTCCAGAAACCAGGGACATATGACTATGTTGCCAAGCGCCGCTTACTTGATGTTATTGCTATCGGCAATGGCCTGACAGACAAGGCCGGCGCAATGGCCTATGTGAACAGACAGGATGAGGCGGCTGGTAAATACATCAATTACCTTGTCGACCTCAATGAGTTGATAAAGCAAGGCAATATGGCGCAGAATATGGTCATCCAGGGCGGAGATGTTATTTTTATCCCCGAGGCTGGCCAGGTGTTTGTGGATGGAGCTGTGCGTAAGCCCGGAACGTATGCGATTAGTCATAGTAAAATGACCGTCACTGAGGGAATAGCTCTGGCGGGCGGCTTGGCGTCTTATGCAAACGACGAGAGCATAAAACTGATTCGCTACATGGGAGACGGCAAGGAGCGCGCAATTATCAGCATCAGCTACAGTGATCTCCAGGGCGGGCTGGGAGACAGCCTTCTTCTGGAGGATCAGGACATCATTTTTGCCGAGTCCAGTGCGATGGGCACCCTGATTTCAGGATCGGGCTTTTCCTTGGGGTTGTTGGGAACTGGGGTCAATTTTAAGAATCCGCGCTCCAATTGATCCGTCATGTCCTTCAAGCGGGAACGAGGATTGTTCCAGCGGGTTTCTTTTTATTACCTGCTTATTCTTCTAGCCTTTATTCCCATTTTTTTTGGCAGCATTCACCCGCTTGTTCAGGGAGTAGTCGTCGGTCTGTTGCTGTTGTACGCAGCGGTTGCTGTCTGGCTTGATCCGCCCCAAGAGACAGGGGGGCATATAACAACCAGTTTGTGGTTTTTGCTCTTTTTTTTTGTGCTGCTCCAATCTCTTCCTCTGCCCCTTTCCTGGCTGCAGTACCTTGCGCCTATGCGTTTTTATTGGCTGGAGGCGGTCAATTCTTTGGCGCATACGGAAATACGATTTGCAGCTACGAGTTATTTGGGCACAGTGTCATTATTCCATCTGGCTCTGTATGTCTCTGCAATTCCACTCTTTATGCTTGCCGAAAAGGCTTTTACAGGCAAGGAAGGGCGTTCACGTCACCGGATCGCATGCGTGGTGCTCATCAGTGTCGGTGCTCTGGAAGCCATGTACGGTGTTTTTCAGTTCATAAACCCAAAGCTGGGTGTCTTATGGTTGCCCATCTCTTCCAGGGCTGCGCATGGCACCATCATTTATACAAATCATTATGGGGCCCTGCTCAACCTGTGCTGGCCCCAGGCTTGGGGACTGGCCCTGTATTTCCTGGTTCGGGCGAAGCATAAAGCGGTCAACATCCCCCAAACAAGCAAATCATTTGGTAGAGAACTCCTCCGCGCATTTGCCATGCCCTGGGAAACATATGCCTTACTCTTTGCTGCGGTGCTTATGATGGCGGCAGTGGTTTTTTCCCTCTCCAGAGGTGCAATTCTCTCGCTTATCGGTATTGGGGCAGCCTTACTGGTAGTTTTACCTGTGCCGCGTGGGAACCGGAAGGCGTTTTTTGGCGTCTTTTTAGGCATGTTTCTTCTTCTGAGTCTCTTTCTCGATTTTTCAGTCATCTGGGAACGTTTCAGCACCATTGAAGAATCCGGCTTAACACGACTGCAACTGTATGCGGCGAGCATGCCTCTGCTGTGGGACCACTGGTCTACAGGGATTGGATTGGGTGCGTATACGGTGCTGTCGCCATTGTATTTAAAAAATTTTCCTGGGACGATTCATTTTGATCATGCCCATAACGAATTTCTGGAAATTTTCATAGAATTAGGAATCCCCTTAGGCTGTATCTTTATTCTTTTAATCGCCTTATATCTGAAGCGTAGTTGTTCTTATATTATAAAAATTCGAAATAATCCCTCTCAGTATCAGTCAAGAATCGTTATAGGGTGTGCGGCCTGGTGTTCGCTGATAGGATTTTTGTTGCACGGAACAGTAGACTTCGGTTGGCGTCTGCCTGTAAATCTATATTATGTTGCTGTTTTGTTGGCCCAGATATCGATCATGCATAGGTATTGTATGTCAAATTATAAAACGGATTTTACGCAGTCAGCGTAGATAAAATTAGGAAGATAAATTTTTATCGATATAAAAGGATCCACTCAATTTTTTAAATAGTATGCTAAATGTTACAAGATCTTGTTGATATACACTGCCATATTTTGCCGGGATTGGACGATGGGCCATCGACTGTTGATGAAAGTATAAAAATGGCACAAATGTATGCCTCTCAAGGTGTACATCACGTCATCGCTACACCACACTTTATCAATGGAACTGCTTGGGCGAATTCTGCCGAGATGGTAGTGCAATCTGTGCAAAAATTGCAGGCGACTTTAAATAAAAACCGAATAAATCTCATTGTTCATCCAGGTATGGAGATTGCTTGCTCATTCCGCATGCCGGATCTTTTTGCACAAGGAATACTCTTACCGCTTGGCGGCAAAGGAAATATATTTCTGCTGGAACCATCCTTCCACGGAACCCAGGAAGAGTTGGTTGCGTCAGTCCAGTTTATGCTGCGAAATGAACTGGTTCCAATTATAGCCCACCCTGAGCGGATTAGTTATTTTCAGAGCAATCCCGTAGACTTGCTGGCTCTGATCAACCAGGGTGTCCGCATACAACTTACAATGGACAGTCTTTTGGCCCCTCCTCAATCCAAACGGCATCGACTTGCCTTGCACCTGGTGCAAACGCAACAGGCGCACTTTCTGGCCTCGGATGCCCATTCTTCAACCGGCAGAAAACCACCCGACGCGACAGCATGGGGCCGACTTGAGGAGTTGATCGGTAAAAAGAATGTTCAACATCTTTGTGTGGATAATCCTCTTGCTCTTTTAATGTCTTGAAACAGGAAGCCGTGTCACTATGCAGCAAATTGAGCAACCCCCCCCTGCCAACGAAAGCAAGTACTTGCCCCAGCGCTACACCAATCGTCTGCCCAGCGAAGAGGTTCTGGATACTCTTGGTGCTGAGCTAGATGATGAGATTGATCTGCGGGAACTGCTGGATGTCTTGATCCGCCGAAAATGGCTTATCCTCTCTGTTTTGTTTCTCTGTTTTTTTGTTGCCGCTCTGTACACGTTTACCCGGACGCCACAATTTAATGCGATTGGCTCGATTAAAATTGCACAACAGGTAAACACGGTCACCAAGTTTGATAACCTGGAATCCACTGCACTCAAAACCATGGAATTTCAGCAGACCCAGGTTGAAATGTTGAAAAGCGAGCAATTGGCCAATCGCGTCATCGCAAGCCTTTCCCTGTCTCAGCAACCTCTTTTCAATAACGAGGTGAAAGACAATGCCGAAGAATCCACAGGAATGTTTTCTCATCTGCGCGGTCTCATTCGAAGTGAAAATCCAGGTGCCCATGCGCGCGCGATACTGCCGGAGGAGGAGCAGGAACGCATAACGCAAAATAGTATTCTGAAAATATTCAACGGTCGCTTTGGAGTGTCACCGGTCAAAAACAGTGAACTCGTCCGCATCAGTTTTTTTAGCCCTGATCCGAAGCTTTCAGCAGATATTGTCAATGCCGGCATGGATGCATTTATTGACATGCATATGGACGGCAATATCAAGGCGTCTCAGGATGCGGCCAGATACCTGGATAAACAGATCCAGTCTGCGCAAATAAAGCTGGAAAAATCCGAGCAGGATCTGCAGGAATTCGCCCGTAAAATCGGGGTTGTTTCGTTAGACCCGAAAACGAATATGACCTTCAAGCAAATGGAAGAGCTGAATGAGTCTTTGGCCAAGGCCCGGGCAGACCGCATAGCCAAAGAGGGGCGCTATTTGCAGAACAGGAATGCTGCTTCGGGTGAGCTAACCCAGATAATGGAAAATGAATTGATCCAAAATCTGAAAAATCAGCACGCAACCTTAAGGGCTGAATACGAGAACCTGGCCGTTACCTTCAAGGCCGACTATCCGAAAATGAGGCAGCTCAAGGCCAGAATGGATGATCTCAACAGCCGTATCATGGTGGAAAGGCAGGCTATATTCAGCTCCATCAAAAATGAATATGACACGGCTCTGCGAGTGGAGCAGGAACTCGAAAAACAGGCAAATGTACAGAAAGACCGGGCGCTTGATCTTGAAAAAGTGGCGATCCAGTACAAGATTTACGAGCGGGAAGTTGAAACCAACAAATCCATCTACCAGAGCCTGCTGCAACGATCCAAGGAAATTGAGGCAACAGTGGGCGCTGCATTGACCAATATTCAAATTATCGATGCAGCCCGGCCCCCTCTGTATCCATTTAAACCAAAGGTTGCAATGAATCTGTTGCTTGGCGCAGCTTTAGGGCTCATGGGCGGAGTTGGGCTCGCTTTTCTCACTGAATTTTTCGACAATACCATCAAGGGGCCGGATGAATTTATCAGCAGATACAAAATCTCCGTTCTTGGTCTGATTCCATTTGCCAAAGAGGGGGACGATGGCCGGCAGGCGATTGCTTTTAAATACTATCAGGATCCTCGTTCGCCCGTAGCGGAAGCAATGCGCACGACTATGACCTCGGTTCGCCTGTCGGCAGCTGATGCGCAACCTAAAACTTTGCTGATAACAAGTATATTACCAGGTGCCGGTAAATCGTCGCTCTCCGTCAACATGGCTCTATCTTTCCTTGGCGAAGGAGAGCGTTGTCTGCTGATTGATGTGGATTTGCGTAAGCCAAGCCTGCATCGAACCTTTGACTTGCCGCAGCAGAGCAAAGGTTTGACTAATGTGCTTACCGGCTTAAACAAGTTGAATGAAGTTATTGTTCATCATGAGCAGTACCATGGCCTGGACTTTATCACCAGCGGGCCATTGCCGCCCAACCCTGCAGAGTTGCTGGCCTCAAAACGGATGCGTACCTTGCTTGATTTTGTCTCGCAGCGGTATGATCGGATCATCCTGGATGGCCCGCCATATCAGGGTTTCGCCGAAATTCTCAACTTGGCCCATATCGTGGATGGCGTCATTCTCATTAGCGTTGAAGGCAGTACTCCACGCGAAGGGGTTAAACATTTCAAGAACTCCATTGCCCACGTCAATGGACGCCTGCTCGGCACGATTATCAATAAGAGCGGTAAAAACAGCGGCTTAAAGGGATACGGGGGGTATAAATACTACAGTTACAACTATGATTACGGAAAGGCCGGCAAGGCGTAAACATGCGATTGCGCTAAAACGGTTTGTGTGGATCCGTACATTCCTGTGCAGCCTTTTGTGCGGCTCAGCACTTTTCGTGTTTTGGCTTGCCTGGCATCTGCAGTACGAGTACAGCAACCGGCCAACCCAAAAACCCGAGCAGGCATATCAGTATAGCCCGCTTTTACTCACCTGGCATGCAGGACAACTCAGCGCCGGCGGTAATTTGACTAGGGCTAGGCATGCCTATCAGCAGGCGCTGAGCTTGAATCCTCTTTATCCACCTGCCTGGCTCGGCATTGCCGGCTTGGAAGACGATAGGGGGAACAGGGAGGACGCGAACCGGGTGTTGGATTTCATTGCCCTGCAAACAAAAGAAATACAACGCTGGTCCTGGAACAAGACCCTTTTGGCCTATCGCCTTGGTCGAAATGATATCCTTGCGCAGGAGTTGCCTTATTTGATCGACAATGTGGCCGGTAAGCTCAAAAACGATGCTATGCGCATGGCATTTACAATCTGGCCTACCATGCCGGAGTTGCGGTTAAATGTGGACAAGCAAATCCCTGCCCTTTTCAGCTATGCAGTCAGGACCGGCCGCAATCAGCAGGCCATTATGCTGTGGCCGGAAATTTCTTCTCAACTTGACGATATTCCCAGGCAGGAGTTGGTTCGTTTCATCTCCCAGCTTATCGCACAAAAGGAATGGGAAATCGCTAAACAGGCTTGGACGGAAATTACAGGCTCCGACAGCGGGATGATCCATGACGGCGGTTTTTCAGCCGCCCCCTTGCAGGGTGCCTTTGGCTGGCGCATAAGTGACGTCAAGGGGTGTTCTTGGAACATTGAGGCCCAGCCGGATACGAGACAATCGGGCAATGCCTTGCATGTGCGCTTCACAGGTCAGGAGAATGTGCAATATCATCATGTGTCGCAGATCATCCCGGTCGAGGGAGGCAAAAACTATCATTTGTCCGGCTACTGGAAAGGGGAGAAACTCACTACCGACCAACGACCGTATGTGGAGTTGATACCCTATGGCTGTGCTGGTAGCGGTAGTAAAAGCGCAATCATTGATGCGGATACCGGAGGCTGGCAGGAGGTGCAATTGGAAATACAGGCACCGGTAGAATGTCAGGCCGTACTGTTTCGCTTAAGGCGTCAACAGAGCCTGCAGATTGATAGTCGTTTGAGCGGTGACTTCTGGATTACCGGGGTCACACTATCTCAGCGAGACATGTAACCGGGACCTTGTCCATGCTCAGTGAACTAGACCGTGCCCTTCTCCTCAAACTGATTGCTTTCCGTTCTTCGGGCAAGCCATTCCAGGAATTTTTTTCCTATGTTTTAGAGGCTGATCCGGATTTGAAGGTTGTCGGGAAAGTAGTCCATGCAATAAAGATTCAGGACCTTGCCACCCTTAAATGGCTGAAACAGTCCTGCCTGGTCAAAAGAGTAGATGAAGTTGAATTTGTTGAGAAAATTAACCAGCTTCTAACCAATTACACAAGCATACCCGCACAGATCAGAAAGCAGTACCAGGTTCTGCAACTCTCGCCATGGGCGAGCAAGGATGAAATAAAGCGTCAGTACAGAAAACTTGCACACCAGTATCATCCGGATACGAGTGCAGGAGAAGGAGGCGGGAAAACAGAGCAATTTGTAGAACTGAGCCAGGCTTACCACAATCTTTTGGAGAGAAAAGAGAATGACTTTATAATCATACCACCAATTTACCCGCACGAAACTGTAAGTACAGGGCCGGAAAATCCGGTTAAGAATCCTGCGGTGCAGAGGGTACGGCGAAAAAATATGATCTGGTACCTGACAGCTTGTGTATTCTTGTTTGTACTGGCTGTAGTGAGCGATAAAGCTTACCAGAATGCCGTTATGATGCGGCAACTGACCCCTGCGCATACAGTCGTTCAGAAGAAAAATACTGATCAACCCCCTGAACATTCTCCAGCATCAACGCTATCAGAAAATAAGAGTACAACTAAAAAATTAGATCTTGTGGAAAGTACTACTCTGCCACTCAAGCCATCAGATCAAGATACAGATATACCTGTTGCCAATCAACCTTCTGCAAAGGAGACTGATGAAGTCGCAATAGTAAACATGCAGCAGTCGGTCGACCAGAACGAAGCTACTTGTAAGGAGAAAGTACAACAGGCTGAGGTGACAACAAAAATATCAGGTCATGATAGTATTCTGACAGTGTCAAATCAGGAAGAAATTGACGATTTACGTAAAGGAATCGCCCCTTCCGTTCACGTTAAGGTTTCTGACAAGAGCCCTGTTGCATCAATTTCTGATTTTAGCGAAGGTGTGCATAATCAAGCGGATGAGCTGAAAAGTGATGCTCAACAGATCACTCAAATCAAGCCGACGAATTATATTGCTATCAAGGAAAGCAGGTCAGTAGGTGAAGTATCGCAAAATGGCGCTACCCCAAAAAATCACGATGCTCCTGCCCGAAATGAAGGTTCCGCTGCTACAATAGAAGGGGATATTGAAAAAAATACCGCATTGCAATCAGCCACTGGTGCTAACCAGGATTCTTATAAAAAAGAGAGTTTTGTAGATGAACAGGCAGTGCGATCATTTGTTGATAGGTATGTGTTGGGCTATAATAGCCGCAGCTTGAGTGCATTCAAGTATTTTTTTGCGAGTGATGCAAGAGAAAATGGTAAGCTTGTAGTTGAACGATGGCCTTCATATGTTCAGCTGTTTAATGAATCTGAAACTCTCATGCTTGACTACAAAATCTCTCGTGTAGAAATACAATCTGCAGGTGCGTATGTGAGCGGGACCTTTACCTTACATCGCTCTTATCCAGATGGACGGAAATTAACAGGCAATGGTTTGATGGGTATACACGTCGTCTCAGTTGACACGTCTTTATTGGTCAAAAATCTGGAGTATTCATTTTTTACCAGTGACCAAAGCCTTTAAATGGGTGCATGGAATGTTGGCAACAGGTCTACAAAATCAAAAAATTATTTTCGCTCTTACAATCAGGAGGCCAAATTTTTGGATTATTCTTGTTGTTGATATTTTTCTTCTTTTCTGTGCCCATTATTTTGCATATGTCATCCGCTTTGATTTTCAGAGTCCCACACATTACGCACACACGTTCTGCCCTTTCGTTCCTTTAGTTTTAGCCCTTAAAATCCCGGTTTTTTATTTGGCAGATCTGTATCGCGGTATGTGGCGGTATACGAGCTTTGATGACGTTGTTCATATTTTATACGCTTCAATTGTATCAACAGCGCTTATTGTTGCCGTTATATTTTTTTATAGCCGCTTTGAAGGATTGCCCCGATCCGTCTTTCTTCTCGATTTTATATTAACGTTCCTTTTTATATCGTCTTTTCGAGCAGGGATTCGGCTGGCATATCAAAAATTCGGCTTTGTTCATGGTGAACATGCCATTTCTCAGGATTTCAAAAAGGAAAAGAAGAGGATCATTCTTGTTGGTGCAGGCGACGAAGCGGAAAAAATAATTCGCGAAACCGAAGCCAATCAGAGTTTACCCTATAAGGTGGTCGGCCTGCTTGATGATGACCCTGCCTTAGTGGGCTACAAGCTGCACGGCAAGTCGGTTGTTGGTTTGGTTCGTGATGTCGCAGTTCATGCCCGGCGTATCCATGCCCAGGAGATCCTGATTACTACCGCAGGGAAAGACACGCAGCAAATCCGCAGGGTTGTCAAGCTCTGCCAGGCGAGCGGCCTGCCTTATAAAATTCTGCCGGGTTTCGGCGAGCTTGTTCATGGCAGACTGTCGGTACGGAACATTCGGGATGTCGATTATAAAGATCTCTTGGGCAGGGACGTGGTTCAACTGGAGCATGCTCAGATAGGCGCGTATCTGACAGGAAAATGCATCCTAGTGACCGGAGCAGGCGGCTCCATAGGCTCAGAATTGTGCCGACAGATTGTACGGTATGCGCCCGGTAAACTTGTCCTACTGGATGCAGGAGAAGAGAATCTGTACAAGGCGCAAATGGAGTTGCGCCATGAACACGAAGGCATTCATGCGGAAGCAGTGCTTGGCAAGGTACAGGATCGCCGCTTGCTGGAATATGTTTTTGCCTCATACCAACCCCAGGTGGTTTTTCATGCCGCTGCCTATAAGCATGTGCCGCTGGTGGAACGTAATCCGTGGCAGGCAGTCTATAACAACATCTTTGGCAGCCAACTCGTGATGGAGGCTGCTATTTTATACGGGGTGGAACGGTTTGTTCTCGTGTCAACCGACAAGGCGGTGCGGCCGGCCAATGTGATGGGTGCATCCAAGCGGGTCACGGAACTGCTCATGCAGGCCTACTGTAGTGCGAACTGGGACGGCACCCTGACCAAGGGTTGGAACATACAAATCCAAGCACCGAATTCGCATAATACCCGCTTCATGGGGGTGCGCTTCGGCAATGTGCTGGGTTCTTCCGGTTCTGTGATTCCTCTATTTAAACGCCAGATTGAGCGAGGTGGGCCGGTTACTGTTACCCACCCTGAGGTAACCCGCTATTTCATGTCGGTAGACGAAGCCGCGCAACTGATACTGCAGGCAGGCTCCATGGGGGAAGGCGGCGAGATTTTCATCCTCAAAATGGGGCAACCCATCAAAATCGCGGAAATGGCCAGGGAACTCATCTTGCTGTGCGGTAAGGATCCGGATTCGGAAATTGCCATTTCCTATATTGGCTTGCGAGAGGGTGAAAAACTGTATGAAGAGTTGATCACCGAGGGCGAGGGGATTGTTGATACCGGCCACGATAAAATCATGGTTCTTAAAAGTGATACTCGCCTACCTGGACCGCTTCTAGATAACCAGTTAGAAAGATTGGCTCACCTGGCAGCTCACCATGACAGCCGTGGCGTAAAAAGTGTGCTGCATGAGATGGTGCCTGAATATAAAGCTGATTATTCCATCTGCTGAAGTAGTGTTGAACTGCGTGAAAGGCGGCAGAGTCAAAAACATGTAACCTGCCGAAATTAGTGGGTTTACAGGGAAATTCATTCAAATATCTAGTAGTCTGCACTGCAGCTAAGCGACCTACGGTCATGAATAAGAACCTGAAACCTCTGAGCGGTATTGGTCCTGCCTAAGAACCTCTCTTGAAGATAATACGACTGCAACGCCTCGCCGGACGTCCTTTTGTCCGCAACGTTTTTACCGTAGCTACAGGAACCGCTGCAGCACAGGTGGTGAATATGCTCTTTGCGCCGTTTATCACTCGTCTGTATGGGCCAGAAGCATTCGGCCTGCAAGGGCTGTTTGTGTCCGTGGTCACTCTACTCTCCATAATTGCGGCCTTGGGTTACCCGACCGCGATTGTTCTGCCCAAGAGTGATGTCGATGCCGTGGGGCTGGCAAAACTCTCGATTGCTATTGGTGTTGCCATGGCCATTTTGACCATGGTTGTTTTAATGTTTTTTGGGAACGACCTGCTTCGACTACTCAATGCCGAGGCGATTGCACCTTTTCTGTTCCTAATACCTATTGCCATGTTGGTTGTCGTCTTCAGTAGTGTTCTCGCGCAATGGCTCATCCGCAAAAAAGCATACCAACTCACAGCCAGGTTTGCGGTGTTTACTGCTCTGTTGCTGAATGCAGCCAAAACCGGCATGGGAGTTTTAGCTCCTTCCGCGTTGGTACTGATTGTTACCAATGTTGTTGGCACTTTGATCGGTACGGCGGCGACCTTTTTCGGGTGGAAGCGCATGCCCAAAAAAATTGGTGAGGCGCAGATCGTGATGGTCCCTTCTGTAACGATCCGTGAACTTGCCATCCAACACAGGGATTTTCCTTTACTGAGGACGCCGCAAAACCTGATTAATGTCTTTTCCCAAACACTGCCGGTCATGCTGCTGGCCTCGTATTTTGGGGCCAGCGCGTCCGGTCAGTACACCATTGCCCTTGCAGTGCTGGCTTTGCCTGCTAACTTAATCGGTAGTTCGGTCATGGCTGTGTTTTACCCGCGCATCACGGAGGCTATTCACAAAGGTGAAAATGCTCGGTCCCTGATCATTCGAGCAACGCTAGGTATGGCTGCAACTGGGGCAGTGCCTTATTTGCTGATAGTTTTTGCCGGACCGTTCCTGTTCGCATTCGCTTTTGGCCAAGAATGGCAAACTGCCGGAGTGTATGCGCAGTGGCTTTCAGTGTGGCTTTTTCTGCAATATGTCAACAAACCAGCCGTGTCCGCCGTTCCGGCCTTACAGCTGCAGGGTGGCTTGCTGATTTATGAGTTTTTTAGCACAGGGTCGAAAGTCTTTGCACTGTGGCTAGGCTTTGCGGTGTATGAGGATGCAGTAGTTTCGATCGCCTTGTTTTCCTTGTTCGGCATTGTCGCTTATATGTGGCTGATTCTCTGGATAATATACCGTAGCGGCAGATTAATCGTTGAGTAAACTTGCTGGTAAATCATGAATGAGATTAAACAAGTTGATAAAATGCATTACGATTTTGGTCGGTATATGACCAAGAGACGTTGGGCTAGTGTATGGCATCAATTAGACGAGGTTATTCGGCTTAACCCGTCTAACGTGTTAGAAATCGGTCCCGGAATTGGGGTTTTCAAACATGTGGCTTCCTTAACCGGACTCACTGTAGAAACTCTTGATCTCGACCCGAAACTCAAACCCGACTTTGTTGGTTCTGCCACCGCATTGCCCTTTGAAGATTCTCACTATGATGTTGTCTGTGCCTTTCAGATGTTGGAGCACCTGCCTTATGAGTCTGCACTGCTGGCCTTCGAAGAGATGGTCCGAGTCAGTCGACGGCATGTGGTCATCAGCCTCCCCGATGCGCGGGCGACGTGGCAATACAGTTTTCATGTGCCAAAATTAGGTACCCGTTCCTTGCTTTTCCCGCGACCCACCTTGAAACAGACTGAGCATGTGTTCGACGGTGAACATTACTGGGAACTCAACAAAAAGGGGTATGATCTTAACCGTGTAATTCGTGACCTCAGTAGATTGTGTTTATTGATTAAGACTTACCTGGTTTTTGAGAATCCCTACCACCGTTTTTTTGTGTTTAAACGCTGCTGACACAACAAATTTAATGATGAAAAAAGCGTTAATTGTTGCCTCCTTCTGGGGTCATGAAAAGCACATAGGCAATCTTCGTGTGGACCGTTTTGTGCGCTGGTTAGTAGAGGATGGTTACTATGTCTGCATTGTTCGTGCTGGGTCAGTTGATGGACAAAAAGATACAGTTTTTGGACAGGTGATAACGATACGAGACCCACTTGGTTTGTACCGGGACAGGGAGCCAAGTGAGACTGCAACATCATTTGCACGGAAGCCTAATAAATTACGTCGGAAACTGGCATATAGGTTGTTTTGTCCCGATCCAGAGATTGTTTGGGGATGGCGAGTATCTCGTAGTCGTAAGGTGGCTGAGGCGCTAGATGATGCTAATTTTATATTGTCTTCAAACCCTCCAGAATCAGCACACTTAACTGCTTGGAAACTTTCTCGGACATTTGATGTCCCGCATATTGTCGATATGCGGGATGGTTGGATTGATGAACCTCTCAAACCGTTATTGCGTAGCTCAACGTTTAGGCGCTGGCAAGAAGGGCGCTTGGAACGGAGGATTATTGAAGATGCCGCATATGTTTATGTGACATCAGAAAAGTGGCAAGAACTGCTTTGTAAGCGATTTCAAAATATTCGTGAAAAGATAATAGTATTAACAAATGGTTATCCATTATTAAAGGTGCCGACAAACTCCCAAATAGAAAAATCTGCAAATAATATAAAAATAATTCATGCAGGCCGCTTCCTTGGGTCAAGAGACTCACAAAACCCTGAATTTTTGCTAAAAAAATTATTGGAATTTATTGAGATAGTTGAATCAAGAGGGGAGATTGAATTTATAGGTGACTTATCATCTGAAGATTATTCATTAATTGAACCGTTTACTTTTAAAATTAAAAATTTAGGTTGGAATTTTATAGTTAAAAAATCAATCTCTAGGGATTTATTATTTAAAATTTTTTCTTCTTCTTCTACTTCTGGATTTTTATTGCTTTGTGTATCAAACGCATCTATACCAGGTAAGATTTTTGAATACACGTTATTTAAAAAGCCAATTTTTGTGGTTACAGAACGAGATAGTGCTACTTGGAATATGTGCAAAAAATTGCCCCAAGCATTTTTGTTTGACATTATTTCAAATAACAATCGAGAGGATTTTGAAAGATTTTACCAAGCAATCATATCCAAAGATTTTGTTGGAATTGCTCCGGAAGAATATTCAGAGAAATATCTCGCACAGGTGATGCTTAATGCCGTCAGGAAGATTTGAGGCTATAATCGTTAAGGAAAGAGGCAGTATATCTATTCCCAAACCTCGCTTATTTTCTTGGGTTGGTTATATATTTTTTTTTCTAATGCTCATCGTTCCAACTACTTACCAGATTGAACGAGGAATTTTACTTGTTGTTCTTTTATTCAATTGTTTCGTGTTTGTATTGCTTCGCAGTTGGAGATTAGCATCCCATATTCGGAATTGGGCCTTTGCTACCATCACAACATCGATTTTATTCATTTTTCTCGGTTTACTCAATGATGCCCCTGGAGCAATCCGCGTTAGTTCAGTGTTCGTTGCGTGGCCGATTTTGTATGTTTTTTTCATCGGCATTCTTCACACCCCGAATAAGTTTTTCCCATTCTATCGAGTTATCCTCATTGCTGTAATCGTTGCATCCATGATGGGAATAATGGTGGTCGCTGAAAAACTATTCGGCATCAATCTATTTATTACATCTATTTTTGAGGAACAAGGCGCGAGTTTCGGTTCGTTTGAGGGGGTTGTTGCATATCGTTTGTATAACATGACCACAGTTATTTATGGATTACCATTTCTGCTGGCAACAGTGTTGCTTCCACGGGATCGAAGCCCTTTTAAAGGGAAGTGGAGACTAGCAGCTTTACTTGGTCTTTGCCTTGCCGTAGTCTCTCTTCTCGTATCCGGTCGCCGTGCCTTCTGGCTTATAGCCGGACTCTCACCAGTTATCATTTGGGCACTTATGGTTGGGGTGAGAATGAAAACGCTCAGACTGAATCGAATTGTCTCTCTAATCTTTTTATGTTTTTTTTTGGTCGTGGTGTCGCCGTTTTTCGGAGTCGACTTGCAGATGGTCTGGAAAGATTTTTTACGTGCGTTCGACATTACAGACATGTCGAATTTATCCTCCTATCTGCGTCGCGAACAATTTTTTGCTTTGTTGGAAGGTTGGTTTGCGTCTCCTCTAATTGGCAATGGTCTTGGAGCCGCAGCCAGTGGTAGTCTCCGAAGTGTTGATCAACCGTGGGCATACGAACTGAGTTATATGGCACTTTTATTCCATACAGGGTTGATAGGCGTGTTTGTTTATTCTTCGGCTGTTACTTGGGTTTTTTGTAAAAGCATTAAAGTGATGCGTACTAATCCCGTATCCGTAACTCTCCTTTTTCCGGTACTTACTGGCTTAAGCTGTTTTCTCATCGCCAATGCAACAAACCCTTATCTCGGAAAATTTGATTATTTATGGGTGCTATTCCTTCCCGTGGGAGTCCTCAACGCCTATCTGTTGAAAGAACCGCGATCGATTTGATTATTGTCAACTGGAACGCCGGGGTGCAAATTCGTGAATGCGTGGAATCTGTTCTTGAAAACGATCCCGGTTGCATCGAGCAAATTATTGTAATCGATAACGCATCGATCGATGGCTCGGCAGACGTCATTGAAAAATTGCCCAAGGTGGATGTTATCCGCGCCGGAAAAAATCTTGGCTTCGCAGCGGCATGTAATCTTGGAGCTAGCAAGGGGAGTGCACCCTATATTTTGTTTTTGAATCCGGACACTCGGGTGGGGGCAAACTCTTTCTTAGTGCCGCATACTTTTATGGAGCAAGTCGGTAACGATCGCGTCGGTATCTGCGGCATTCAACTCGTGGATGAGCAAGGCCAGGTCAGCCGAACGTGTGCGCGTTTTCCAACTTTAACTCGGCTTGTTTTGCAGGCGCTAGGCGTAAACAAAATTTCTGGGTTCCGACATACAGGCGTGCATATAACTGAATGGGACCACAAGCGCAGTGCTAGGGTGGATCATGTAATTGGTGCTTTTTTTTTAATCAGGCGGCCTTTGTTCGAAACTTTGGGCGGTTTTGACGAGCAGTTTTTTGTTTACCTGGAGGATATTGATTTGTCTTATCGCGCCTATAATCAGGGTTATATAAGCATGTACCTCACTGAGGCGCAGGCCTTCCATGCCGGTGGAGGCACCTCCAGCCAAGTCAAAGATATTCGTTTATTTTATTCTTTGCGTAGTCGACTCCTGTATGGTTTCAAACATTTTCCTATCTGGCAGGCTTGGCTGCTTACAGGAGTAACGATGGTGCTGGAACCGTGCAGCCGTCTCTTGTATTGCGTGATACGAAGAGATTGGGATGGCATCAAGCACACGATACAGGGTTATCGAATGTTATGGCGCAATTTGCCTCAAGTTCTATTCGGCTTCAAGCCAAGGTGCGGGTAGTGAAAATTCTTTTGTTAACCAGGTACGATCGCATGGGAGCTTCCACTAGGCTGCGTTCCTTGCAATATCTGCCATATCTTCAATCCTTCGGCTGGGAGATTGATGCTATACCTTTCTTTTCTCAGGTTTATTTGCAAGATTTGTATAAGGGGCGATCAACTTGGACACATGTGCTGTTAGCTTATGTGCAACGCTTTAAGGCCCTTATTGATGTCGGTAAATACGAATTGGTATGGATTGAAAAAGAGGCAGTGCCTTTCTTTCCGCCTGTGGCCGAGCGATTGCTTAAAACCCTACGAATTCCCTATGTGGTGGATTATGACGACGCGCTATTCCATAGGTATGGTTTGCACCGTTTGTGGCCAGTTCGGGCGGTTCTAGGGCGCAAAATTGACATCGTGATGCGTTATGCTTCCGTGGTTACTGCCGGCAACGAATATTTGGCCGATTGGGCTCGCAATGCTGGGGCCTCGAGAATTGAGATCATACCAACGGTCATCGATCTGAACCGATACCCGGTCTCAGAATCACGAAATGAAGCTTCAAAGAGCCCTCTTGTCGTTGGTTGGATAGGCACTCCCAAGACCAGCCGCTACCTGCACACGTTAGAAAGTGTTTTTGCATCACTACAATCTCAGCTCGCAGTTCGTTTTGTAGCTGTGGGAGCCGGTAGGGAAAGTTTAGGTGACTTGCCTTTTGAATCATGGCCATGGACAGAAGACACTGAGGTGAGTTCTATTAAACTGTTTGATATCGGTATTATGCCATTAGATGATTCACCTTGGGCACGTGGGAAGTGCGGCTATAAGCTCATACAGTACATGGCCTGTTGTTTACCAGTGGTTGCTTCGCCGGTGGGTGTCAATCGTAAAATTGTGAAAGTTGGAAAGAATGGATTTTTACCTGAGACAGCTTGCGAATGGGGCGAAGCTTTGATGCAATTACTAAATGATGCCGACTTGCGGCAGCGGATGGGCAGACACGGGCGGAGAATGGTCGAGAGTACCTATTGCCTTCAGGTGGTGGGACCGAGATTGGCCCAGATACTGAGAAATGCTATTTGAGGCAGTAGTGTGCGATTCCTTCTGATCGCTAGTTTTCCGGATTCGCTCCTTCATTTTCGAGGCCATTTGATCGAGGCATTGATCGCGGCTGGCCAAAGAGTTCATGTTGCCGCTCCTGCACTCCCTTCTTCTAGTCCTATTCGTAGTAAGCTTGAAGCAAAGGGAGTGCAGGTACACGAAGTGCCTCTGCAACGGACCGGCATGAACCCAATTGCCGATCTGCGTTTTTTTCTCCATCTTATTCGGCTCATGCGCCGGATACGTCCGCAACGGGTGCTGGCCTATACCATCAAACCTGTTGTATACGGTATGCTTGCCGCCCGTTTTGCCTGCGTACCTGGAAGATTTGCCCTGATTACAGGCCTTGGCTATGCCTTTCAGGGAGAAAAGACGCGCAGGTTTTTTCAGGCTTTGGTTCAGTGCCTGTACTCGCTGGCATTGAGATGCGCTCACAAAGTTTTTTTCCAGAATCCTGATGATGAAGCTTTGTTTCGGAAGTTAGGGCTTATTCCTGACGAGGTCTTTTCCCGCGTCGTCAATGGCTCAGGTATCGATCTCACTTTTTATACGGTCGTCCCTTTGCCGGCAGGGGAACAATTTCTTCTTATTGCGCGTTTGCTCGGCGACAAGGGGATTCGTGAGTATGCCGAGGCGGCCCGACGAATCCGTCTCCGTCATTCTGAGGTTGAGTTTCATCTTGTCGGATGGCTGGATGAAAATCCGGACGCAATACAGCGACATGAGTTGGATGAGTGGGTAAAGGCCGGCACCATTATATTTCATGGTCGTCTGACCGATGTGCGACCGGTATTAGCTCCCTGCTCTGTCTATGTATTGCCTAGTTACCGGGAAGGTACCCCGCGAACGGTGCTTGAAGCCATGGCTATGGGTAGGGCTATCATCACAACCGATGCACCTGGTTGTCGCGAAACGGTTATAGATGGTAAAAATGGTTTTTTAGTGCCGGTGCGATCTGTTGACGCCCTTGAAGCGGCTATGCAGCGCTTTATAGACGACCCGACCCTTGTCGAGGGAATGGGAATGCACTCCCGTGTTATGGCTGAAGAAAAATACGATGTGCATAAGGTGAACGCGATAATGTTGCGAGAGATGTGGATTTGATGGGAAAGCGCATTGTGGACATTGCCTTTGCCTGTGCAGGGCTCTTGCTGCTTACGCCGGTTTGTATTGCAGTCATTTGTATGATCCGTCACCAATTCGGCTCACCTATTTTCTTCCGCCAAACCCGCCCTGGTTTGCATGGGCGTCCGTTTCAGTTAATAAAATTTCGCACCATGCGTGATGCCTTTGATGCCCAGGGCAAACCCCTGCCCGATGCGGAACGCCTGACCAGCTTTGGCCGCTGGCTGCGCTCTACCAGCCTTGATGAACTGCCGGAGTTGTGGAATGTACTTAAGGGCGAGATGAGCCTGGTTGGCCCGCGACCTTTGTTGATGGAATATTTACCCTTGTATTCTACGGAACAGGCACGCCGGCATGAAGTCAAACCCGGTATAACAGGCTGGGCCCAGATAAACGGGCGCAATGCGCTCAGTTGGGAAGAGAAATTTGAGCTGGATCTGTGGTATGTAGAACACCGGTCATTGTGGCTGGATGTAAAGATAATTGGACTCACCATAAAAAAAGTGCTGCTGCGTGAAGGCATCAGCGCTCAAGGAGAGGCAACCATGCCCCGCTTTACCGGCTCGCGAGTAGACAATGGTTGAGAAGGCAATATACGGAATTTATGGTGCCGGCGGTTGTGGCCGCGGCATCATGCCGCTTGCCAGAGAGCAGTTGCAATGCTTGGGCATATCCAGCGAGCTGCTTGTTTTTATCGATGATCAGCCGCAAGCAGGACAGGTTAATGGTCAGCGCATTGTGCGCTATGCAGAAATTTTGGCCTGCCCAGCCACAGAACGCCACGTTGCCCTGGCCATTGCCAACAGTGCGGTCCGCGAAAAACTGGCGCAGCAATGCAGCCAAGACGGCATCCTGCCGTGGACGGTACAGGCCGCCAATGTGGTTGTTATGGATGAAGTACAAATTGGCCAAGGGGCGCTGCTCTGCCCTTTTGTTACTTTGACATCCAACATTCAAATTGGTCGCTATTTTCATGCCAATTTGTACAGTTATGTGGAACACGACTGCATCATCGGCGACTATGTTACCTTTGCGCCTGGTGTGCACTGCAACGGCAACATCGTGATTGAAGACCATGCCTATATCGGCACAGGGGCAATCATCAAGCAGGGCAACCCCGGCAGGCCGCTTGTTATCGGCCATCATGCCGTGGTGGGCATGGGAGCCGTGGTTACCAAAGATGTTCCCGCGGGAACAACGGTTATCGGCAATCCGGCCCGGCTTCTGCAGAAAGGTTAACAAAAAAGCTGAGCTACTTGTTTCACGCATCGAATTCCGGGTTCATTGACCCACAGCCAAGTTTTGAGGCCTCTTCTGATTGTCATCCGCCGTATAATCCTAGCCCTCGTGTTGCTGTGTACCGGCCTGGTGATAGCTGAGGCGGTATTTTTCAGCTTCATTCTCTTGCGTGTGGAGCCCGTGCCGGAAAGATCCGGAGCAATCGTGGTCTTTCTCGGCGATGCTCACCGAGTCGAAGCGGGCATTGATCTCTTGAACACAGGCTATGCTTCCCGTTTAATTTTGAGCCCCACGCCGCGGCATTCTCTGCGATCTCAGCCCCCAGCAGTGGTACAAGCAGTGATAAGAGAGGATCAGGCCCGCACAACTTTTGAAAATGCCCTTTTTACCAGCCGGCTGTTGCGTTCCCACGGTATCCGTTCCCTGATTTTAGTCACGTCCGACTACCACATGCCGCGCTCGTATTTTTTAATGAAGGCCCTGCTGTTTGGGCAGGATGTAACCGTCTACAGATATCCGGTACGGTCCAGCAAAGCGAAGGATTCTGTTTTCCCGCCGCGTTCAAAACGTGATGCCAAAATTGTGTACAATGAGATGGTGGAGTTATGGGGCAGCCTGGGTGAGTGGGTGGCCTATTCCATTCGGGGTGATGTTCCGGCAAAAAACGCACCGCCCAATAAATATCTGCACAGACTGCGCCAGGCCTTGCTTTTTGATGTTTAATCCATGCTGTGGTGAACCATGCTGAATACACCTTTTGCTCCCTGGCCCAATTACACCCAAGAAGAAGCAGATGCGGTCAGCAGAGTGCTGCTTTCCAACAGGGTCAACTATTGGACGGGCCAAGAATGCCGCGTCTTTGAAGAGGAGTTTGCCGCTTGGGCAAAGACCAGCTACGCAGTGGCTCTGACCAACGGCACGGTTGCCCTGGATCTGGCTTTGCATAGCCTAGGTATTGGCCCTGGTCATGAGGTGGTGGTCACGCCCAGAACCTTTCTCGCCTCGGCCTCCAGTATTGTCAACTGCGGTGCAGTACCGGTCTTTGCCGATGTGGATCGGGACTCCCAAAATATTACCGCCGAAACCATTAGCCGGGTGCTCAGCTCGCGTACCAGGGCTATTGTGTGCGTCCATCTTGCCGGCTGGCCCTGTGATATGGATGCTATCATGGCCCTTGCCGATGCACATGGCCTTTTCGTCATAGAAGATTGTGCCCAGGCCCATGGCGCAATGTACAAAGGGAGGCCGGTTGGCGCCATCGGCCACGTCGGAGCCTGGTCTTTTTGTCAGGATAAAATTATGACCACTGGCGGCGAGGGCGGCATGGTGACGACGAACGACCGCAGCCTGTGGGCGCGGATGTGGGCCTATAAGGATCACGGCAAAAGCTGGGAGGCGGTGTACGAGCGCGAACATGCCCCCGGTTTTCGCTGGCTGCACGAGAGCTTCGGCACCAATTGGCGCATGACCGAGATCCAGGCCGCCATAGGGCGCATTCAACTCCGCCGGATGGAATCCTGGCATGCTGAACGCCTGCACAATTTGAATGTACTGTGGCAGGCTGCGAGACAGCTTCCTGGCCTGCGCGTGCCGCTTATTCCGGAAGGCTGCGAGCACGCGGCCTACAAGGGCTATGTCTTTATCGAGCCGGAGCTGCTTCTGCCGGGCTGGAACCGTGACCGCATTGTGGAGGAAATCAACCGGCGGGGAGTTCCCTGTTATACGGGTTCCTGTTCAGAAGTGTATCTGGAAAAGGCCTTTGAGCACACCGGCTGGCGTCCTCGGGCAAGGCTGCCAATCGCCAAGGAATTGGGTGAAACAAGTCTCATGTTCCTGCTTCACCCAGGTCTCGGTCAAAACAATATGGAGTTGACAGTCAAGGTACTGGCTGAGGTGATGGGCCAAGCGACTGCTGTCGTTGACCGAGCAGACCGGTAGGTTTCGTACGGTTTTGTTTTGTCCTGCGGCCCTGCAACCTTGCTGCATGGCGCAGCAGGGCGAAGCGGAATCAGGGTTCCCGATACAGGTTGGCCAGAAAATACCGCATCTGCTGGTACCACCAGGGCCAGTCATGGTCCACATCATGGCCCCAGAAATCAATCCAAGCGGGGATATGCTTGTCCCGGAAGATATGCTCCAGGCTGCGGGTATCTTCCTGCGTTTCTTCTTCCCAGGCACCCTGGCCCACACAGATGACGATGCGGCCCTTGCGGTACCAGTCCAGAAACCAGGGGTTGTCCATGCCGGCCAGGTAGTGCACCGGCGAGTTGAAATACACTTGGGAGGCATTATCCGCCTGCAGGCCGAATTCCCTGCGATCAAGCCGGTAGAGCCCGCTTAGGGCAATGCAGCCGGCAAAGCAGTCCGGATGTTTCAAAAACATGTTGACCGCATGGTACGCGCCCATACTGCAGCCATTGGTCATGATGCGTACTTCCGGCTGCCGGCAGTGGTTGCGGATAAAGGGTACCACCTCGTTGACGATATAGCTGTCATACTCCTGGTAGCGGCGGTCGCGCTCGGCCGGTAGCGCGTTAAAGTTGTACCAGGTTTCGGCATCCACGCTTTCCACACAGTACAACTTGACTATGCCTGCCTCGATATAGGGGCTGATGGCTTCGATCATGCCCATGCCTTCGTAATCGAAGTAGCGTCCCAGGGAACAGGGAAATACCAGGATAGGCTCACCCCAGTGACCATACACCCTGAGGGGCATGTTCTGGGAGAGGCTGGGGCTGTACCAGAGATGATCTTCGACCTGCATCATAGCTCCTTGTCCTTGTCTACTTGGTGGATAAAGCGGACGATTTCCTGCAAACGGTCCATTTTTTCCGTGCGGAAGATATAGCCCAACTCGCCCAGGGCGCTGGCAAAGACGCCCGGCACCTGATCAACCTGGCAGATATCTGCACCGTACTGTTCAATAATTTCCTCGTGACTGTGCAGGTACGGAATATTTTCCTTGCGGCTGGCATAACAGCACAGGTACTTGCGTTCAAAGTTGACCTTGTTTTCGCCCTTGGCCAAGAGCTCCGCCCAGATCTGGTAGATGTCGATATCGCAGGCGTAGTTGAACATGTCGGTGGTAAAGCCGCCGGGCGGCCGCATGTTTACCTCCAGGGCCGTGAATTCGTTTTTGCCGGTGTGGAAGAACTCGATGTGGAAGAAGCGCTCGCGGATGTCGAACACCTCCAGGCAGCGGTTGCCCGCTTTTTGCAGGCCCATGGGGATGCGGCGCAGGGAGTAGTAGGAGAGATGGCGGCCATCGTTCACGGTCTCCATGATGCCCTGGCTGAAGACATGGGAGGTGAGGAAGATGGGCTTGCCGTTACGGTCGGTAAGGCCGTCGAAGGAATAAATGGTTCCGTTGACAAAGCCCTCGATGATGTAGTCCACTTCCGGTTTGCGTTCAAAAAAACGCTGCAGATCGTCATCGCTATCGAGACGGTAGGTGTGGAGCGCGCCCACGCCCGCATCGGGCTTGGCCACCACCGGGTAGCCGATCTGCTTGATCAGCCTGCGTGCATCAGTCAGCGATTCCACCACCCGGCCGGTGGCCACGGGCACACCTGCCTCCTCGAATTTTTTTTTCATCTCCGACTTGTGGCGCACTGCGGCTATGTTCTTCTGACGCAGGCCGTAGATGTTGAAGTCATCGCGTAGCCGGGCCTCGGTGGAGAGCCAAAATTCGTTTAAGCTGTCGATGCGGTCTATTTTGCCGTACTTGTGCGTAAAGTAGCCGCAGGCCCGCACCAGTTCGTCGTAATCGGCCATGCGGTCTACTCGGTAGTACTCGGTCAGCGAGGCGCGCACCGTCGGGTTCAGTTCGCCGTAGGGGGCATCGCCAATACCCAGCGCATTGGCGCCGGCAACCCTGAGCTGCTGGCAAAAGCGATGGTATTGGGGCGGAAAATGAGGTGAAAGGAAAATACAATTCATAGGATACCTGTATTGTTTCTGGTTCGAATATAAATTTTACTTATGCTTAATATATATAGATATTATGAAGCTTACCGCTCCTGCAGGGATTTTTCCACAAGTTCCTTGAGGTCATCTGAAAGCGCCGGCTGCTGTAACAGGGTGTTGAGCTGCTCTTGCATCAGTTTTTGACGTTTTTCGTCATAGCGCCGCCACTGACTGAAGGGTGCGGCCATGCGGGCGGCAATTTGCGGATTGATGCTGTTGAGCCTGCTCACCCAAACAGGCGTAGCCCGCACCGTCGGCACTGTGGAACTGGTGCTGATTAAGGGCGCAGAAGCCGGCGATGAGCGCCCGCACCTTGTTGGGATTGGTGATGGCAAAGACCGGGTGATCCAAGAGGTCGCGTACCCGGGCCAGGGTTCCGGGCAAGGGGCAGGACGCCTGGATGGTCAGCCATTTGTCCATGACCAGCGGATCATGCCGCCATTTGCCGAGGAAGTTATCGAGTAGGGCATCGCCTGCTCTGCGATCTGCATGGGCCACGGCGCTTAAGGCGGCCATGGCGTCGGTCATGTTGTTGGCCTGGCGGTACTGGGCCTCGCCAAGTTGCAGGAGATCGGCAGTCAGCGGGCAGTTCAGCTCGGGGCTGAGCAAATAGGCCAGACAGGTGTTGCGCAGGGCGCGTCGCCCGGCCTCGGCAGGGGTGTAGCGATAAGGGCCGTCTGCGGCCAGGGCCTGATAGCGCTTGAGCAAAGGCCGGCGCAGCTTGTTCCCCAAAAGGGCGCGGAACTGCCGGCGCACGGCAAAAACCGCCTCCGGATCGAGCGGGTTGATCTGCTGGCCAATCCAGTTTTCCGTGGGCAGGGTCAGGGCCACGGCAAGGAAGGCGTGCTCGGCCTCTTCATCTGCCAGAAGTGCCTGCATGCCGTGCAGCAGCGACTCGGGCAGGATGATGCTTTTCCCGCGCTGATAGCGCGCGATCTGTTCAAGAATGGCCTGCATGGCCAGTTGCTGGCCGGCATCCCAGCGGTTGAAGGGGTCGCTGTCATGGGCCATGCGCAGGGTAAGTTCCTGTTCACTCTGCGCCAGGTTGAGCTTCACCGGCGCGGAAAAGTTACGCAAGATGGAAAGCACCGGCTGCTCGCTCACACCTTCCAGCATAAAATCCTGTTCCGCCTCGCTCAAGACCAGAATCCTGTTCGTATCGCCACCCTGACTATCCTTGCAGGTAAACTCCAAATCTCGGCCATCCGCGCCCAAAAGACCGAGCGCAAGCGGCATGGTGAAAGGCTCTTTCTCGACCATATCCGGTGTGGCCGGGCAGCTTTGCCGCAGCCGCAGGTGCAGGCATTTTTGGGCGCTGTCGTAGCGGCTCTCAACCGTAAGTTCGGGCGTGCCTGCCTGGCTGTACCAGCGTTTGAACCGGGTGAGATCAAGCCCGGAGGCGCTTTCCATGGCAGCGATGAAATCGTCGCAGGTAACGGCCTGGCCGTCATGGCGTTCAAAATAGATATCCATGCCCCGGCGAAAATTCGCCTCGCCCAAAAGGGTGTGGAGCATGCGGATCACTTCCGCGCCCTTGTTGTACACGGTGAGGGTGTAGAAATTGTTGATCTCCATATAGGAGGCGGGCCGCACCGGATGCGCCATGGGCCCGGCATCCTCACGGAACTGCAGCGAGCGGATGATGTTGACGTCGTGGATGCGCTTAACCGGCCGTGAGCCCATATCCGCAGTGAATTCCTGATCGCGGAACACGGTCAGGCCTTCCTTGAGGCTCAGTTGAAACCAGTCGCGGCAGGTGATGCGGTTGCCGGTCCAGTTGTGGAAATACTCGTGGGCAATGACCGCCTCAATGCCTTCATAGTCGGTGTCGGTGGCGGTTTCCGGCAGGGCGAGCACGTATTTGGAGTTGAACACGTTCAGCCCCTTGTTCTCCATGGCCCCCATGTTGAAGTCGTCCACGGCCAGGATCATGTAGCTGTCCAGGTCGTATTCGCGGCCGAAACGTTCTTCGTCCCAGCGCATAGAGTTTTTCAGAGCCTGCATGGCATGGCCGCATTTATCCCGGTTGCGCTCCTCCACATAGATATGCAGGCCAATATCGCGGCCGCTTTGGGTGGTGAAGCTGTCGCTGATGCGCACCAGATCGCCTGCCACCACGGCAAAGAGGTAGCTGGGTTTGGGAAAAGGATCGTGCCAGGTGGCAAAGTGGAGCCCATTTTCAAGCTCGAGCTCGCCCTGTTCCACTAGGTTGCCGTTTGAGAGCAAGACCGGGCAGGTTGCGCGCTCGCCGATCACCGTGGTGGTGAAGATGCTCATCACATCGGGTCGGTCCGGATAAAAGGTGATCTTGCGGAAACCCTCGGCCTCGCACTGGGTGCAGTAGTTGCCTGCGGAAAGATAGAGACCGTCCAGTTCGGTATTGGCGCTTGGGTTGATGCGCACCACCGTTTCCAAAGTAAAAGGAGAATCGGGCGGGGAAGTAATGCTCAGAAGATTGCGTTCAAGGCTGTAGGCTTCGGGCGCAAGGGGCGCGCCATTCAGGCGTATGGCTTCGAGTTCCAGTTGTTCTCCATGCAAGATAAGCGGCTGCTGCGCGCCGGAACAGGCAGGGTTGCGCCGGCAGTGCAGCCGGGCCTCAACCCGGGCGGCTGCAGGGTCAAGCTGCAGCCGCAGTTCGGTTTTGGATATCAGGTAGGCAGGCGGGCTATAGTCTTTAAGATAGGTGGTTTTTTTGCTCATGTCTAATTGATGAAAGGTAATGGAAGGTGGTGGAAAGTGATGAAAAAGAGAAAAACGGCATGCTCATCCGCCTGTTCCAACCTGAAGGAAAAGTGATCAAATAGAAGTGATCTCAAAGAACAGGAGGAAGGCAGGGCCGGTTTGGAGCGCGTGAGCACGTTTCGTCACGAGCATGCTCCAAACCGGCGGGAAGAGCTTTGATTATAAAGCGGTATTATTCCAGTTTCATATCAAAGATGCTATCAAGGAGGCGAGGGAAATGCGACGCAGGCGTACATCTGGTACTCCGAGGAGCATTTACCGAAGCCGACGCAGATAGGGCTTTGATAGGGAACTGGAACTACTCCTTGATATCCGGCTCAAAGAAGAGCCACAACACCTGAGGAAAGGCGGCGCGCAGGGCTGCTTCACAGGCATTGATGTTTTTCACCATCTGCTCTTCGCTGCCCGCAGCGTGCATCTTGGCCTTCACCGCCAGCACCACATCATCCCCCATCTGCAGGGTAAGCATGTTGTAAATGGTATGGATCTCCGGCCGGTTCTGCAAAAGGGCCAGCATCTCTTCCTTGGTGGACGGATCCACACCCTGGCCCACCAAGAGTGATTTGACCTCAAGGCCGATAAAAAAGGCGACCAGTATCAGAAGGACGCCAATGGCCATGGTGCCCAGGGCATCAAAGAGCGGGTTGCCGGTGATCATGGTGGCGCTGATGGCAAGAGCCGCGAAAATAAGGCCGAGCAGGGCGGCAATATCCTCGCCGAACACCACTAAAAGAGATGAGTTGCGGGTTTCGCGGAACCAGCGTAGGTAGCTGCGGCCCCGGCGTTCCTTGTTCACCTCCCTGATACAGCCCCATAAGGAGAGCGATTCAGCCGCAATGGCAAAGATGAGCACAGTCAGGGCAATAGAGGGACGGGTGAGGGGCTCGGCCGCATGCAGTTTGTGCCAGCCCTCGTACAGGGAAAAGAGCCCGCCCATGCTGAAGAGGATGAGCGCGACGATAAAGCTCCAGAAGTAAATCTCCTTGCCCCGGCCCAATGGATAATCCGGCGAAGGCGGACTCTTGGCTGCCTTGTGGCCAAAGAGCAAAAGCCCTTGGTTACCCGCATCGGCAAGCGAGTGCACAGCCTCTGCCATCATCGCGCCCGAGCCGGTGTACAGGGCGGCGGCCAGTTTTGCTAAAAAAATGGCGGAATTTGCGGCCAGGGCGTACAATATGGTTTTTACTGAATCGGCTCCTTGTGCCATTGCAGGAAAGCTCCCAGGTGAGAAGAAAAAGTTTGTGGAAAGATGACCGGTCAGGCTGTTGCCGACAGGGCAGGAGGCCCTTCGCCATGGCGGGTGCAGGCAGCGGACCTATGGGTAAAATCTGCGCCGGAGGCTAGCGTAATCAGCGCATGAAAGCAAGCAAGACAAGGAAGTGGCGGAGTTTTTCGGCGTGAGCGATTCCTGCGCATATGTGGAAGCTAGGGATACGGCTGCAGCCCTGCCCGAGCAGGCAGATGTAGTCATCATCGGCGGCGGCCCCGGCGGCCTGGCCTGCGCTAAAGCATTGGCACGAGGCGGCGCACGGGTGCTGCTTGTGGAGCGCAAAGCCTCCTTTGGCCGCAAGGTCTGCGCGGGCGGCATCACGGCAAGCGGCATGCTCGGCAATCTGCCGCAAGGCTTGATTGAACGGGCCTTTCCCGTCCAGCACCTGTGCAGTCCCCGGCAGCGCATCAGGGTTGAAGAGCAGCAGCCCATTGTTGCCACGGTCAATCGGGAGCGGCTGGGCGGGTGGATGGCACAGCAGGCCCGGGAGGCCGGTGCTCTTCTCTGCTGCGGTGTGCATGCCCTGAACCTTACAGACAGGGGAGTCCTGCTGCGCGATGCTGCCGGCCGGGTGCGGGAATGCTCCTGTGAACATCTGGTGGGCGCAGATGGGGCACGGTCACTGGTGCGGCGCGCTTTGGGACTTTCATCCTGCCTGTCCATCGGCTTGAACGCCATGCTGCCCATTGAAAGGCTTCAGCGGCCGGAGATGGAATGGCACCTCGATCCCCGACTCTTTGCCTCAGGCTATGGCTGGATCTTCCCCCATGCGGGCCTCTGCTCGGTAGGCGCTTTCAGTGACAGCCGCCTGATGTCGGCCAAGACCCTGCAGCACAATCTGCAATTCTGGGCGGCCAGGCAGGGTATCGATCTGAAGACGACCCCTATGCAGGCGGGTTGGGTCAATTACGATTTTCAAGGCCTGCATTTTGGCAGGACATGGCTGGTGGGCGATGCGGCCGGGCTCAGTTCGGCCCTGACCGGAGAGGGTATTTATCCGGCCGTGTGCAGCGGTGAGGCCGTGGCTGCGATGATCCTCGCATCGTATAGTGAAAATGAAAGGCCCGACCCGAATGAACTGAGTGCGCTCATCAAGAGGCACGCTCAGCACCGAAGGCTGGCAGCCCTGGCCGGTCGGGGTCGCATCCTGCCCCTGGTGCTGGCCGAGTTGTTTTTGCTCCTCCTGCGTCTGCACGCGGTCGATTTCCGTCGTCTGGAAATGGCAGTGGCGCAGGATGGTTGATGCTTCTTTCTATTTCCAACTGAAGATAGAGATATCTGGGGATATATGACTGCACAGGTACGCAAGAAGAAAAAGATTTGGCTCTTTAACCTGATTTTTATCTTGGTCTGCGCCGGTATTTTTCTTTTTTTATGGCAGGCCCCGCCGGTGGCCACGCCTCCTCTTCCCAAAGACGGCGAGCATGCCCGCTTTTTTGATATGCCGCGCAAGGAGGCGGAAAAGGAGTGCGCCGCCTGCCATGGGCCGGGCATGAGCAATCCCTTGCCCGAGGATCATCCGCCGCCGCACCGTTGTCTCTTCTGCCACAGAAGGAGTGAGTAGGGTATTGTCCGGCCGGAGGGCTGACAAGTGCGGCAAGACGATCTACCTTCTCTCCATTATGACCTGCAAAAAATCGTGTTCGTACATGCAGCAAGGAGGAGACTATGTTTGTATTTCAGCGTATGTATAGAATTTTTTTGTTTTTGTCTGCCGGTGCTTTCACACTGGCGCCCCATGGTGCGGGAGCGGCCGGCGAGGCCAGGGCCATGTTTGCGGGCGGCTGTTTCTGGTGCATGGAATCGCCCTTTGACAAGCTGGATGGAGTCGTGTCGGTTACCCCCGGTTATGCGGGCGGCAGCACTAAAAATCCCAGTTACGAAAACTACAGCCGGGGCGGCCACATCGAGGTGGTGCAGGTTGTCTACAAGCCGCAGTTGATCAGCTACGACCAGCTTCTGCAAACCTACTGGCGGCAGATTGACCCCACCGATGCAGGCGGCCAGTTTGCCGATCGTGGCCGCGGCTATATCAGCGCCATCTTTTACGCGAACGAGGATGAACGCAGGCAGGCGGAGCAGTCCAAAAAAGAGTTGGACGAAAGCGGCGTTTTTTCACGCCCCGTGGTCACCGCCATTTTGCCTGCCGCACCCTTTTACCCGGCCGAGGACTATCACCAGGGTTTTTACAAGAAAAACCCCGGCCACTATCAGCGCTACCGTCAGGGTTCCGGCCGCGAGACCTTTCTCAGGCAAACCTGGGAAGAGTGGCAGAAAGGCGCTGACAAGACGAGCGCAGCGGCATCATCCACAACGGATGATCTGAAGGCCCGGCTGACCCCGCTGCAGTATCAGGTTACCCAGAAAAACGGCACGGAGCCGCCCTTCAACAATACCTATTGGGATAACAAGAGCGAAGGCATTTATGTGGATGTGGTGAGCGGCGAACCGCTTTTCAGCTCCACTCACAAGTTTGATTCCGGCAGCGGCTGGCCCAGTTTCACACAGCCCCTGGACAAGCAGACCATAAGCGAGAAAAAAGACAGCAGCCATGGCATGATTCGCACCGAGGTGCGCAGCATTAAGGGCGACTCCCACCTGGGCCATGTCTTTAACGACGGCCCCGCGCCTGCCGGTCAGCGCTACTGCATCAATTCAGCAGCCCTTCGCTTCGTACCCAAGGAGCAGCTTGAGGAAGAGGGGCTGGGCGAGTATCTGCATCTTTTTCAAAAATAATGGGCTAACAACAATACAAGGTAATTAGGCCGCTCTGCAGGCGCACTGTGCAGCTCCGCGCCTGCAGCCATTTCCGGCTTAGTGCTTGTTCTTTGGCCAAGAGACGAATAAGGTACGGCGCTGTATGCGGCCAGGGTCATTGCTGTATGGTCTATATGGGAGTGCCGCATTGCTGAACTGCCCATTCCAATTGACGAATCAAAGCGTTTTCGGTGCGGGCTTTGGCATATGCTCGCTGGGCGTAGTCTTATGTGCGCCCGTGCCCTTTGATGCCGTCTTTGATCCGGCATTGGAAACATATCCGCATCAAAATCCACAAAAAAGGTTGTGGCATGGAAAGAGAAGAAAAAAATAAAGGTTTCAGGTTGTTCTGCGCCGCAGCACTGGGCGCGCTCATTGTTTCCGGTTGCGCGGCCCCATCCGACAGCCGCGTGGTGCAGAAGGCCCCGGCAGATCCGGGCGCGAATGTTCCGCGTCCTGAAATTACCAGACCTGCCCTGATTCAGCCCGCCCTGAACACCATCAGTTCCCGTATCCGTTCCTATGAGGAGAGGCTGAACGAGATCAAAAATATTGAGAACAGTCCCTCTTCCATAATGATTCCCCATGAGCAGATGGGGCGTTTGAGCGCCTGCAAATCTGAACTGCTGGATATCCTCACCAACTATGACGCCCTGCAGAAAAAACTCTTGCAGGAAACCGACCTGGAGACTGCCCAGCAACTGGCCGGCGATACTCTTCTGCAGGTGAACCAGCAGGACATGCAGTTTCTGGAAGGGGGCTGTGGCCGCCTGCTGGCGGATTTCAAAAGCGGACGGAGCTCTGCCGCTCCGCCGCCGGTAGCTTCCCAGCCGCCGTCAATGCCGCCTCCGGCCTATGCCGCGCCCGATGCGCAGATTCAGGAGGCCTTTAGCGCAGGCGACTACACCCGCGTCATCACCTTGTACAACCAGCAGTGGAGCGGCCCCGGCCGCCAGCCGGCCCCAACCACCACTTGGCAGTACAGCCAGGCCCTGTTGAAAAATTATCAGCTTGAAGAGGCAGAGCGGGAGCTTGCCTCGCTTGACCAGCGACTGGGCGGGCAGGGCGATACGCTTGCAGCCGACGTCTTGCGCACCCTGGGCGATATCTCCTTTAGCGGGGGCAATTACCAGGCCGCGCAGGAACGCTACAACCGGCTGGTGCGTCTGCCGGGCAACCAGGGTGATTCCTGGTCGCAGCGCCAGCTTGCCGTATTGCAGCAGCAAAGCGCCTCTGCCGATGAACTTTCCGCCTATGCCACCCTGGTGCGCAACTACCTCGCCTACAGCCCCAGCCGCGACGGCTATGCCGTGGCCGAGCAGGCCGAGCAGTTCTTGAGCAGTTATCCGGCCTCCCGGCTGGTGGCCAATGTCAACGCCATCCACAAGAACACGCGCGACCAGGCCGAGGCTTGGCTGAATCGCGGCCTGCAGCGAGTCGAGCAGCAAGTAGGTGTTGGAACTGCGGCTCCGCCTCAGCCGGATAGTGATGCGGCCGCCGTTCCGGCTACGCCGCCTGCAGCAACTGTGGGCGCAGAGGCAGGGGCGGCTCCCCTGAGCCCGGAGCAGGTCGCTGCCCGTGATCAGGCCTTGCAGGAACAGTATGATAGGGGTGTCGCCCAGATGGCGGCCAAGGAATATGACCAGGCCATGCAGACCTTTTCCTCCCTTTTGGGAGGCAGTTTCGATGATCAGGCCCGCCGGCGCATCACTGATACCGCCACCCTGGCAGGTGAAAACAACCGGCAAAAGGCAGCGGAGCTGTTTGTGCGCGCCACCCAGACCCCGGATCTGGAAAGCCGTAAAAAGCTGCTTCTGACCTCGCGCCAACTGCTGCGCGACATTCCGGTGAAATACCCGCAGGCCGGGCTGGACAGCAAGGTGGAGCGCAATTTGGCGAGTGTTGAGCAGGCCCTGCGCGCAATTGATCCCTCCCTGCTCAATGTCGGCTCCGGCGCGGCAGGCGCGCCTGTGCCGTGAGTAGCGACGTACGCGCAGAGGGGTACTGCCGGTTGACAAAGCCTGGCCGCACGTTTATGTCTTTTGCCGTAATCAATGATTTTAGCCCGGAGGGACAAGATGTCTGATATTCAATCGAAAATGGTGAACGCCGGCCCCTGCACGGTGCACGTGCTTGAGGCCGGTACTGCCGGTGCTGGAGCGGTGGTACTCTTGCATGGCATGAAATTTAAGGCAGATACTTGGCGCGAGCTGGGCACCCTGCAGGTGTTGGCAGAGATAGGCCTGCACGTCTTGGCCGTGGATATGCCCGGTTTTGGCGCAAGCCCTGCCTGCGACAGTGCGCCGGATGCGGTGCTTGCCGCGTTTTTCAGCAGCCAAAACCTGAAGAAAGCCGCCCTGATCGGCCCCTCCATGGGTGGCCGCATTGCCATGGAGTTTGCCGTCAAACATCCTGAGCTGGTGACAGCCTTGGTTCTGGCCGGGCCGGTGGGGGTAGAAGAGAACAAGAACGAGCTTGGCCGAATCGGCGCGCCCACCCTGGCCGTCTGGGGCGAGGACGATCAGGTGTCGCCGCCGCAGTTGAGCAAGGTCTTGGCCGAAAAACTGGCTGATATTCGGGTGGAAATCTATCCGAAGGCCCCGCATCCCTGCTATCTGGAGCAGCCGGAGCGCTGGCATGGCCACCTGCAGGAATTCCTGCCGGGCCATATCGGTTGAGTGCTCGAGCAGTGCCGGCGAACAGTACCAGCAGCATGGGAAAAACTCTTATCATAGCGGAAAAGCCCAGCGTGGCTGCGGACATCGTCCGTATCCTGCCGGGAAAATTCACCCACTCCAAAACCCATTACGAAGGCGATGAGCATATAGTCTCCTTTGCCGTGGGGCATCTGGTTTCCATTGCCTATCCCGAAGAAATTGACCCGGCTTTTCAGAAATGGAGCTTTGACAACCTGCCCATTCTGCCTGAGGAATTTCCGCTCAGCATCTTGCCGGGCACCAAGAGCCAGTTCAATGCACTGAGCAAACTCATCCGCCGCCGGGATGTGGATGTGATTGTCAATGCCTGCGATGCCGGCCGGGAAGGCGAACTCATCTTCAAATACATCCTGAAGCAGGCGCTGCAGGCCAAGGCTGGGAACAAGAAAATCCAGCGGCTCTGGCTGCAGTCCATGACCCAGGACGCCATTCGGACAGGACTTGCCAACCTGCGCGACAACAGCGAAATGTTGCCCCTGGAGGATACGGCCCTGTGCCGTTCCGAAGCGGATTGGCTGATCGGCATCAATGCCACTCGCGCACTTACCTGTTACAATTCCCGTTTTGGCGGTTTCCGCAAAACCCCCTGCGGCCGGGTACAGACTCCGACCCTTTCCCTCTTGGTCAAACGCGAACGAGAACGCCGCGCCTTTGTACCCACCACCTTTTGGGAACTGCGCGGCCATTTCACCTGTGGTGAGGTGAACTATGAAGGCATGTGGATCGACCCGGCCTTTACCAAGGATGAGGCCAACCCCCATGGCCGCCGCAGCCGTATCTGGCACAAGGACAGGGCCGAGGCCGTTGTGGCCAAATGCGCCGGCAAACCCGCGCAGGTGGAGGAGAGCAGTAAGAAAAGCAGCAAGGGCGCGCCACCGCTCTACGATCTGACCTTGTTGCAGCGCGAGGCCAACAACCGTTTCGGTTTTTCCGCCAAAAATACCCTGGGCCTGGCCCAGAGCCTGTACGAGCAGCACAAGCTGATCACCTATCCCCGTACGGACAGCCGTTTTCTGCCGGAAGACTATCTGCCCACGGTCAAGAAAGCCGTGCAGAGCCAGTGCGGCTGGCGTTTTGGTGAATTTGCCCGTGAGGCGCTCGATAAAAACTACATCAAGAAGGACAAGCGCCTTTTTAACGACAAGAAGGTGAGCGATCACTTTGCCATCATCCCCACCACTGGTGTGCCCACCAACCTGAGCGAGCCTGAGCTGAAGGTCTACCAGATGATCGTGCAGCGCTTTCTGGCCGTGTTTTTCCCGCCTGCGGTCTATCTCAACACCACCCGCCTTTCTCTGGTGGAAGAGGAAACCTTCCTCACCGAAGGCAAGATTTTGGTGGAGGCCGGTTGGCGGGCCGTGTATGGCGCGGCCGCGGCCGGTGATGAGGAGGCTGAGCAGGATCTGCAGGCCCTGCCCAAGAATGAGGCGACAGAGTGTACCGCTATCGACAGTGAAGAGCAGGAAACCAGACCGCCGCCCCGCTTTACCGAGGCCACCCTGCTTTCGGCCATGGAGCATTCCGGCAAGCTGATTGATGACGAGGAACTGGCCGAAGCCATGAAGGAACGCGGCTTGGGTACGCCCGCCACCCGTGCCGCCATCATTGAAAAGTTGCTCAACGAAAAGTATGTGGTGCGGGAACAGCGGGATCTGGCCCCCACCGGCAAGGCCTTTGAACTCTTGAGCCTTCTTGAGGCCCGCGAGATTGATGTCCTGGCCTCTCCTGAGCTGACCGGCGAATGGGAGTATAAGCTCAACCAGATCTTAAAGGGCGAGATGACCAGGCCGCAGTTTATGCAGGAGATCCGGCAGATGACTAGTGCCATCGTGGACCGGGTCAAGGCCGGGCCCAGGGACGAGGTGCCGGAGGCATCCTTTTCGCCGCTGAACGGGCTGCGTTTTTTCGAGCGCGCCAATGCCTATGAGGCAGAGGATAAATCCGTGCTCATCCGCAAGGTGCTGGGCGGCCGGGTCATGCGGGAGGAGGAAATCGCGGCCCTGATTCAAGGTGAAACCCTTGGCCCCTTTGACGATTTTCGCTCCAAGAAGGGCAAGCCTTTCGCCGCCTCGCTGCGCCTGCAAGGCGGTAAGATCGAGTTTCTCTTTGCCGATTCCGTAGCCGAGGAAGACCTGGCCGCCATTCGCGCGCAAACGCCCTTGGGCCTTTCTCCGGTTGACGGCACTCCGGTTTTTGAGGCCCAGGGGGCCTATATGTCGGAATCGGCCTTAGAGGGAGACGACAAAAAGGGACTGAGGATATCGAAGGTCATCCTGGGCCGCAGGCTCGATCCGGAACATATCGCCCCCCTGTTGAGCGAGGGCCGTTCGCCGCTTATCACCGGTTTTATCTCCAAGCGGAAAAAGCCCTTTGACGCCTATCTGCTCCTGGACAAAAAGGGCAAGATCAGTTTTGAATTTCCGCCCCGGGAGCGCAAAAAAAGCACTGCAAAAACAAGCAAAGTCACTGATAATTGAAAAATCTATCCTGCGGCTTTTGACGGATAAGCTCGGTAAAAAAGAAATCTCCCATTTACGCTACCTGTATGCGACATTTTAAAAAGCAGTATAAGGATATAGATGGCCGCGATCTGGCCGCCGCCTGCGTGCGTATTGCCCTGGACGTGAAGGCCCTGGACCTGATTGTGCTGGATGTGCGCGGCATTGCCTCGTTTACCGACTACTTCATTATCATGAGCGGTCAGTCTACCCGGCATGTGCAGGGTCTGGCCGAGGCCATCGAAGTAGAACTGCGCGCCAAACGCGCCAGCACTCAGCACAGCGAGGGCCTGCGCGATGGGCTTTGGGTGCTGCTCGATCTGGGCGATGTGGTGGTGCATATCTTTTACCACGAACAGCGCACCTTTTACGACCTGGAAGGGCTCTGGCACGATGCTCCCCGCCTGAATGTGGATGAGCTGCTGCGCCGGCTCAATCTTTCGGAACCATAAAGAGGCCCGCCATGCAAAGCCGGACACCAGTGCTGTTGACCATCCTCGATGGCTGGGGCCTTGCCTCGCCAGGGCCGGGCAATGCGCCTTTTGTTGCCGACACCCCCAATATGGATCGTTTTTTTGCGGAATATCCCCATACCCGCATCACCGCCCACAACGGGCCGGTTGGTCTGCCTGCCGGACAGATGGGTAACTCCGAGGTCGGGCATCTCAATATAGGTGCGGGCCGGGTGGTGTACCAGGATTTTACCAGGATCAACAAGGCCATTGAAGACGGCTCCTTTGCTACCGGCATCGTGCTGAACAACCTTTTTGATGATGTGGCCCAGCAGGGTGGGCGGCTGCACCTCTGCGGCCTGCTCTCGGACGGCGGGGTGCATTCCCACATCAATCATCTCAGGGCGCTGTTGCAACTGGGTGCGCAAAAACACCTGCAACATGTTTTCATCCACTGTTTCATGGATGGTCGGGATACGCCGCCCGACAGCGGCCGTATCTATATGCTGCAACTGGAAGAGATTTTGCGTGAAATCGGCTGCGGCCGGGTGGCAACCATTATCGGCCGTTACTGGGTGATGGACCGGGACAAACGCTGGGACAGGGTGGAAAAGGCCTGGAAGGCCATGATGCAGGGCGAAGGCCTGGCTGCGGAGCAACCGGCCCAGGCGGTGGAAGAGGCCTACAGGCGGGGCGAAAGCGATGAGTTTATTGAGCCGGTGGTGATGCGCGCAGCAAACGGGCAACCGGTAGCGACCATCGATGACGGCGACAGCCTGCTGTTCTTCAACTTCCGGGCAGACCGGGTGCGCCAGTTCTGCCACGCCCTGATTGATACGGATTTTTCCGCCTTTGATATCAAGCCTCGACCTCGCTTGCGCCAACTGGTCACCATGACCGAATATGAGGCGGATTTCCCCTTTCCCGTGGTCTTCCCGCCTCAGAGCATGCAGCAGCTTCTGGGCGAAGTGGTTAATGACCATGGGCTGCGCCAGTTGCGCATCGCGGAAACCGAGAAATACGCCCATGTCACCTATTTTTTTAACGGTGGCCGGGAGGAGCCGTTTTCACTGGAGGAGCGGCTCTTGATCAATTCCCCCAGAGACGTGCCCACTTATGACCTCAAGCCCGAGATGAGCGCGGTCGGGATCACCGACACCCTGCTCAGCACCTTGCAGCAGGTGGAAGAGGCGGGCGAACCGTATGACCTGGTGGTGCTCAACTTTGCCAATGGCGACATGGTTGGGCATACCGGCGTTCTGGAGGCGGCAGTCAAGGCCTGCGCCACGGTGGATCAGTGCCTGGGCCGCATCAGCGAGTACTGCCGCCAGCGGGGCTGGATCATGCTGATCACGGCTGATCACGGCAACTGCGAACTGATGATCGACCCGCAAAGCCGCGGGCCCCATACCGCCCATACCACCAACCCGGTACCCTTCATCGTGGTGGCCGATCAACTGCAAGGGAAAATCTTGAAAGAAGGTGGGGCCCTGCGGGACATCGCACCCACCATCCTGCACCTGATGGGGCTTGCCAAGCCGCAGGAAATGGATGGGGAAAACCTGCTCTCTGCCTGATTTCTGCAATGCGAACCTTGCCCGCCCTGAAGAAAGGAGCGGACAAGGGGCTATGCTTGCCGGTTCCAAGCCTAGGAACCGCAGGACGCTTTACTCTTTTTCTTCCTCCACCTGCCCGATCAAATCCTTCAGCGCCATGCCAGTCGGGGTAATGGCGTCTGGATGGGTCTGCAAGAGGGCCTTCCACTCCGCCAGCGCGCCGGTTTTATCTCCCAAGCCGCTGTAGAGCACAACTCCCTTGTTAAAGCGCGCCTGCGGGTGCTGAGGATCAGCTCCCAGCACCCTGTCGAACTCGCTGATGGCCTCGCGGTGTTTCTTGCTCTGAAAATACATCACCCCTAAATCAGTACGGACATTGGCGTTGTCTGGCGCAATCGCCAGGGCCCGGGTGTAGGCGGCAATGGCGTTGTCTGCCTGGCCGCTGTCAAAAAAGGCATGGCCCAACTCCGCCCAAACCTCGGCGTTGTCCGGGTCTTCCTGGGCCTTTTTTTCCAGGGCCGCTATGGCCTCAGCTGCGGGAGCTTCATTGCTGTGGGTGTGCCCTCCAGCCTGCTGCTGCGTCGAGAGTGAGGCGGAGCGGAAGGCGCTGTAGCCGACCCCGCCAACAAAACCGACAATAAGGGCGGAGAGAATCGCTAGGTACAAAGTCTGTCTGGAAATCGAGCCGGTCGTGCTCTTCATAAAATAGTCCTGTTGCATATTGATAGGGGAGGGTATTCACAGCCCTGCTGCTTGTTGCGCAAATTCTGCCGCAGCTTCGGGCGCTTCAGTTTGCCTGCGCCGTGAGGGGTTGCCGGGTATCAGTGGATGATGACATCGTGGCAGATTCGGTACAGGTCTGGGCCGCAGTGGCCGCAGCGCACAGAGCGGAGAACTTCCGGTCGCCGCTTCATTTCCGTGCAGCGGCTGTACAAAGCATGGATCAGGCTGCCCCTGCCGCTACCTTGCCCGCTCCGCTCCATGGCATAGCAGTGGAGGATGCCTTCAGGGCGCAGGCGGGCAAGGCTTGCCGGAGCAAGGCCGGCGGCGTTCCAGGGCAGGGCGATGACCATCCGATCAAACTGCTGCGCTATGATGCCAAGCGTGTTTGCCGCTTCGCCTAGATGGAGATGCACCCTGCCTTCACATCTGTTGAGTCGCATATTCTCAAGGGCGCAGCTATGCGCTCGCTGATTCAACTCAATCCCATGGATCTCTTCTGCCTGACTGTGACGAGCAAAGGTGAGGGGGTAGGGGCCTGCGCCGGAACAGAGTACGCAGATCCTTTCCCCGGCCTGTGCTTGCTGCGCCAGGCGGAGCCGCTCTCCGGCCATGCGCGTTGAAAAGTATACAGTAGCCAGATCCAGAAAGAGGGCAATGCCGTTTTCCCTGTGCCGGGTGGTGAGCCGCTGCTCACCGGCCACCACATCAATACGGACCAGCCGCTGCGCGCCGCTGCAGTTGCCGTGACGCAGAGCCGCCACCCGGATATGTTTGTGCAGACCGAGGATGGATTCGCCGATACGGCTGGCCGCAGCGTGGATGATCTGGGGCAGGGAGAAGAGTGCTATGTCGCCGATGGTGTCAAAGCCGCCGGGGAGCAGGTGGCGAGGAATGTCCGGTAGGCAGGCGGCCAGCGACGGACGCAGTGCGGTATCAGGTTTGCGCATGCAAGAGGTACGCTGCCTGGGCAGCGGCAGAAAGCATAGCTACGCTATGCGGTATGTGCCTCATTCCAATTCCGCCTCAAAACCGTATCTACACTAGGATCGGCGTGGCAAACGCGAGCAGGAAGCAACTGTTGTAACACCCCGCGTGGCATTTCTCTTGCATCCCTGCTACATCGCCGTTGCTCAGGAAACGGCATGACTGAGCGACAAGGCCCGGCTTACAGGGTACAGTCGCAGGGACGCAGATGCGGCAATCAGATTTCATCCTCTTCCTCGTCACCTTCTTCAAGTTCATCCTCGTTGTCGCTGACGAACTCATCCTCCTGCTGCTCCTCAGCGTCTTCTGAGTCCGCGTTATCAACCTGTATTGGGGTGATAATCTTGGATTCCGGGAAGATGAACTCGCGAATTTTTTCTACCTCATCGGGCAGAATGAGATCCTTGGCGCAGACAGGGCAACTTTTTACATGCTGGTCTACAAAACGCATCATGCGGGCCGGAGCCATTGTCTCCTGCTTCACCTGCAGGTACCATTCTTTAATCAGGCGGATGAGTTGTTGGCATTCCATAAGTAGCGGTATATACAAAAAACAGTGGAATATCAGTCAAGTTGAGACACCTATGCGGAAACCGCGCAGCACTATAATAATAAGTTGTTTTTCCGGTCAACACCTATTACAAATCAATTTCAACTAGGCCTCATCCTGTGCGGTGCGTAGATCATGGAAGTGGAAAGGGCGCTGGTGGCTCTCCCGGACTTCAAATCCGGTGTGCCGGGTGAAAAACTCGGCAGGTGGGTTCGATTCCCATGCACTTCCGCCAGAAATACAAATCCCCCTCTTTTCATACGAGAAAAGAGGGGGATTATACGTATGTAAAATAGGTTCAGAAAACTACCTGTTTTACATGGCGATACAGCTCATTAACACCCTTCGAGCTTAACGCGCGCCTTGCGGGCTTCTTTCTTGACTTCCTGGGTCGCTTCCTGTGCTTCTTTCTTCACTTCGGCAGCAGCTTCCTTGCCGGCAGCCTCGGTTGCAGCGGCAGCTTCCTTTACATCCTGCTTGGCTTCAGCAGCGGCTTGAGCAGTCTCCTGCTTTACCTCGGCAGCAGCTTCCTTGGTTTCCTGAGCAAATTCCTGTCCAGCAGCCTTGGCGGCAGCAGCAGCTTCCTTGCTTTCCTGGGCAACCTTTTCGCCGGCTTCCTGAATCTTTTCTCCGGCAACAACGGCAGCGCCAACAGCCATAGCACCCGCATCCTTTGTTGCCTCAATCGCCTGGGCACCAGCCTGCTTGGCAGCCTCGCCGGTAGATGCGGCAGCATCCTTCAAATTCTCACCTGCCTGCTTCATGGATTCGCCCGCATCCTTCATGGACTGCTTGGCATCTTCCATGGGCTTGCCGGCTTCCTGCTGGGTGGCGGTCTGCGCCTTCTTCTCCTCGTTGTTGGAGCAACCGGCCACGAAAGCGGTGGCTGCCAGCAGCATAATACCAGTCATAATGAATTTCTTTGTCAATACCATGGTGTTTCCTCCGTTCATTGGTCTTGGTGTACGTGCCACCTTGTTTACATCCTGCAAAGGCCGGTACTGTACCGCCTGCAGTTTGCTCTGTTGCGTCTCTATGCGCTCAATTGTGTTTGTTCTTCTAGTAAGGAGCTGTTGCGCCGTGCAAGAGGGGGTGCCCCATTTCAGCCCGTTGTTCAACATAGTGTTGCGCCACCTGCCGGGCTATGTGCCGGATCCTGCCGATGTAGCGGGTGCGCTCCGCCACGCTGATGGCCTTGCGGGCATCGAGCAGGTTAAAGGTGTGCGAGCACTTGAGGCAGTAGTCGTACGCCGGTAGAATAAGACCGCTTTCCACCAATTTCAAGGCCTCGGCCTCATAGGTGCTGAAAGTGCGGCTCAGCTCCGGCACATTGGCATGCTCAAAGTTGAAGGCCGAAAACTCGCGCTCTGCCTGGTGAAAGATTTCACCGTAGCTCACCTCTGTATTCCAGGCAATGTTGTAGACAGAGTCCACCTTTTGCAGGTACATAGCGATACGCTCAAGGCCATAGGTGATTTCAACGGTCACCGGTTTGAGGTCAATGGAGCCTGCCTGTTGAAAATAGGTGAACTGGGTGATTTCCATGCCGTCGAGCCACACCTCCCAGCCCAGGCCCCAGGCCCCCAGGGTGGGGGATTCCCAGTCATCCTCGACAAAGCGGATATCGTGCTCTAAGAGGTTCAGGCCAAAGCCTTCCAGGCTGGCCAGATACATGGCCTGCACATCGGTCGGCGAGGGTTTGATCACCACCTGGTATTGGTAGTAGTGCTGCAGACGGTTGGGGTTTTCGCCATAGCGGCCGTCGGTAGGCCGGCGCGAGGGCTGCACATAGGCCGCCTTCCACGGTTCCGGCCCCAGGGCGCGCAGAAGCGTGGCCGGGTGGAAGGTACCGGCGCCGACCTCCATGTCGTAAGGCTGCATGACCAGGCAGCCGGCAGAGGCCCAGTAGCTGTTGAGTGAAGCGATTATATCCTGAAAATACATGTATCTATAGAAAGAGTTGATTGTTGTCGATTTATGCCTACTGTTAGAGCGGCACTCTACCATACGGGCTGTAGAGGGTAAATGAAATTGTCGCCGCACTGTTTCTATACGGGTATTGCCTACCTGCACCTGTTGGTATCACTGCTGTTTTTCATGTGAACAATTGATATGGAACCGCAACAGATTCGCATTCGCGGTGCGCGGATGCACAACCTGAAGAATATCTCCGTTGATCTGCCCCGCAACCGGCTGATCGTGTTTACCGGTCTCTCCGGTTCGGGCAAGTCCACCCTGGCCTTCGACACCCTGTATGCGGAAGGCCAGCGACGCTATGTGGAATCGCTCTCCACCTATGCCCGTCAGTTTTTGGGCCAGATGGACAAGCCCGATGTGGATCAGCTCGACGGGCTCTCGCCGGCAGTGGCCATCGAGCAGAAAACCACCAGCAAGAACCCGCGTTCAACTGTGGGCACGGTGACGGAAATTTACGATTACCTACGCCTGCTCTTTGCCCGGGCCGGGCAGCCGCATTGCCCCAAATGCGGTGAAGCCATCCGCTCGCAATCCGTCAGCGATATGATTGATCTGCTCCTGGCCGAGCCCGAGGGGAATAAGTGTATTTTGCTTGCCCCTTTGGTACAGCGCAAGAAGGGTGAGCACGAACAGGTCTTGCAGCGCCTGCGACGCGAAGGTTTTGTACGGGTGCGGGTGGATGGCGAGGTCCGCCAGTTGAGCGAGGAGATCAAGCTTGAGAAAAACAAGTTCCACACCATCGAGGCGGTAATCGACCGGCTCGTCATCAAGCCGGGCCTGCGCCGCCGCCTGGATGAGTCAGTCAGCACTGCCGTTAATCTAAGCGGCGGGGTCATGGTAGTGCTTTTTCCGGACAGCGGCGAAGAACGTCTCTACAGCGAATCGGCCGCCTGTCATAGTTGCGGTATTTCCGTGCCGGAACTCTCGCCCCAGCTCTTCTCCTTCAATAACCCCCAGGGTGCCTGCCCGCAATGCGACGGCCTGGGCGTGAACCAGTTCATCGATGAACAGCTCATCGTTCCGGATGACAGCTTGAGTATTGCCGAGGGCGCGATCAAACCCTGGTATATGCGTAAGCTCGCGCCCTGGGCCGTGCCCTGGATGGATGCCCTGGTGCGCCACTACGGTTTTGATGTGCATGCGCCGCTAGGCAAGATTGACCCAGCCATCCGCAAGGTGCTCCTGCACGGGAGCGGTAAAGAAAAGATAGAACTCAGCCTGGGCCGAGGCCGTACGCTCAGGGTATCGCAGCAGGCTTTTGAGGGCCTTATCCCGCGTTTGAATCGCCTTGCTAAGGAAACCAGCTCCCTGCGTATGCGGGAGCTGGTGGATGATTTTATGTCTGAACAGGGCTGCCCGGCCTGTGCGGGCGCGCGCCTGAAACCCGAGGCCCTGGCTGTGCGCGTGGGCCCCTGGTCGATCTTTGACATTACCAGGATGCCGATTGAGCGCTCCATGGTGGAACTGGATCAGTTGCCGCTGGGTGTGCGCAATATGACTATAGCCGAACCGATCCTCAAGGAAATCAAGGAGCGGCTCCGTTTCCTCCAGGGAGTGGGCCTGGGCTATCTGACCCTGGAGCGCAACTCGGGCACCCTTTCGGGCGGCGAGGCCCAGCGCATCCGTCTGGCCTCGCAGATCGGCTCCGGCCTTGCCGGGGTGCTCTATATTCTGGATGAACCCAGCATCGGCCTGCACCAGCGCGACAACAACAAACTGATCAAAACCTTGGTCAGTCTGCGCGACTTAGGCAATACTGTGATTGTGGTGGAGCATGATGCCGACACCATCGCCACAGCCGACCATGTGCTGGATATTGGTCCCGGTGCCGGCGTGCATGGCGGCGAGGTGCTCTACAATGGCCCGGTACCCGGCTTGCTTGATTGCGAAAACTCGCTGACCGGCGGCTATCTCTCCGGCAGGCTCAAGATTGAACTGCCCCCCCAGCGTCGCACCATTGCCGCTGCTAAGAGCAGGTGGCTGGAGGTGCGGGGCGCAGCCATCAACAATCTGAAAAACCTTACCGTCCGTTTTCCCCTGGGTGTAATGACCTGTGTTACCGGCGTGTCCGGCTCGGGTAAGAGTTCTCTCGTTATGGAAACCCTGCTCAAGGAGGCGCAGCGTTTTTTCAGCGACAAAGAGGGCTATCTCAAGGGGCAGCCGCAGCTCTTTGGCCTGGATCAGCTCGACAAGGTTATAGATATCGATCAAAGTCCTATCGGCAGAACACCGCGTTCCAACCCGGCTACCTATACCGGGGTGATGACGCCGGTGCGCGAACTGATGGCCCGACTGCCCGAGGCCCGTGCCCGTGGTTATAAACCGGGGCGTTTCAGCTTCAATATCAAGGGCGGTCGCTGCGAGACCTGCGAGGGTGATGGCGTGCTGCGTATTGCCATGCACTTTCTGCCGGATGTCTACGTTGCCTGCGAACGCTGCCGGGGCAGGCGCTACAACGAGGAAACCCTGGATATCCGCTATAAGGGCAAGAATATTTCCGAAATTCTCGGTATGACTATTGAAGAGGCCCTGGATTTCTTCCAGAACGTGCCCGCCATCCAAAACCGGCTGCAAACCATTGTGGACGTGGGGTTGGGCTATTTGAGCCTGGGCCAGTCTTCAGTGACCCTGTCCGGTGGTGAGGCGCAGCGAGTGAAGTTGGCCAAGGAACTGAGCCGCCGTTCCACCGGTAAAACCCTGTATATTCTAGATGAGCCCACCACCGGCCTGCATCCGGCCGATATCCAGCACCTCCTGCGGGTACTGGGGCGGCTGGTTGATGCGGGCAACACCGTGGTGGTGATCGAGCACAATCTTGATGTCATTAAAACCGCAGACTATCTTATAGATATTGGGCCTGAAGGCGGCGAGGCAGGCGGCGAAATCATTGCCACGGGTACGCCCGAAGAGATTGCGGCCTGCCCGCAATCCTACACCGGCAAGTTTTTACAGCAGCTTTTATAGGGCGATTAAATCGGATTTTCGTTTTCACCGCAGCGCTTCCCTGCTACCATGCGCATTTGCCGCAGAGGCAGCAAACGCTGCATCATATTTCACCCAAGGAGCAAGAATGTCTGACCAAACCGAAAACCAGGCTGAACAGCAACCGGTCTTCCGCATGCAGAAGATGTACATCAAGGATTTGTCCTTTGAGTCGCCGCATGCGCCCAAGGTTTTTCTCGCCCAGAATCAGGATCCCAAGGTTGATTTTGATCTGAAACTGAAAAACGAGCTGATTACCGAAGGCCACTACGAGGTCTCTCTGAACATTACCGCCAAGGTGCTGGACAAGGCCAATGAGGATGCGGTCATGTTTATCGTGGAGATTGAGCATGCCGCTGTCTTCCTGTTGCGCAACATCCCGGAGGAGCACATGAGTCGCGTGCTTGCCGTTGACTGCCCGCTCATGCTCTTCCCCTTTACTCGCCAGATTGTCAGTCAGTTGTCTCTAGACGGCGGCTTCATGCCGTTTTTGATGGAGCCGATCAACTTTGTTGCCCTCTACGACAACCTGCAGAAGCAGAAACAGGATGCCTGATGCGGTAGCGGGAAGGGGCAGGCGAGTGTGGTTTCCCTGATCTGGCTGTTGATTTTACCTTGCCTGCAGAAATGCTTTGAATTGCTAGACAAGGTGTGTTAGCTTAATACGATACAGTTTGCGCCTGTAGCTCAGCTGGATAGAGCGCCGGACTACGAATCCGTAGGTCGGGAGTTCGAATCTCTCCAGGCGCGCCAGTACATCAAGGGGTTAGCCAGTGTCTTCAACTGGTTAACCCTTTTTTGTTGCTTTTGCTCCAATGGTGTTTGCTTTTTTTGCTTTTTTTTATGTGTTTTGATTTTTAAAAGGAGCAAAATTGGAACAAAAAAACCTCGAAACTGAGGAAAAAGTCATGGTGCGCATTCAAGCCCGTAAAAGCTAAAAGAGGATAACGTATACTGAACCGCCCCGAGTTTTGGGAGGCTCCAAAGTCTGAGAGAATGGAATTGTTCGGCACGACTCTCTGGACGCTGCTCCAACATCTCCCTCCCAATCTCCAAGCCTATTGAGGTCCCGCCCGAACGGTTTTTAACGATTTGCGGTCCAAACCGCAGGGCTGGACAGCCGCCTATACCCATGCCCCTAAGCGCACGTTAGAGTTTTTTTCTATGTTTGATGTCCAGATAGGTGTTGACCAGTTGAGCCGGGAGTTCTTTGGCTCTGAGGTTGAGGGCATGGCAGCCCAGCCGCGTCAGCTTCAGGGCGAATCTGCGGCGCTCGGCCATGTGGGCGAGCAGGGCCTGGTAGCGCCAGGCATCCTGCGGGCTGTGGATGGGGCGCTCAAGGGCGGCATGTATTTCGTCTTCCACAAGATCGGCAATCACCAGCACATGGCGGCTGCGCAACTGGCGCACCAGCACGGCCAGCGTATCGTGTTCTTCGGCCCGGGTATTGGTGAGCAGAACCACTAGTGAACGGCGTTTCAGGCGGGTGGCCAGCTCCCCGGCAAGCTGGTGATAGTCTATGGCCACGGTCTGGGCAAAGAGTTGGGTGCTGGCCAAAAGCAGGCTGCGGGCCGCGTTTGCCTTTTTGGCCGGCGGATACCAGGTGTATTGTTCGGCGCAGGCCAAAAGGCCCACACTGTCGCCTTGGCGCGCCGCCACATGGGCCAGCAAGAGGGCGCTGTTCAGGGCCTGATCGAACTGGCTGCCGCCCGCTTCCACATGCCGCATGCGGCGGCTGCAGTCGAGCACCAGCACAATATGCTGATCGCGCTCATCCTGGTATTCCCGCGCAATCAACTGCTGTTTGCGGGCCGTGGCCTTCCAGTCGATCTGGCGCAGGCTGTCGCCGGGATAGTATTGCCGCAGTTCCTGAAATTCCTGACCGTCTCCCTGTTTTGCCATCTGTTTGATACCCATCCGGCCAAGCTGTGCCCCTGCGGCCAAAAGGGTGAAACGGTGCAGTTCCCGGAAATTGGGCAGAATGCGTACCTGATCCGGGCAGAAGGCAAGCTTGCTTTGCCGCCACAAACCCCAGGGCGATTGCGCCAAAATATCCAGACCGGGCAGATCGTATTTGCCCCGTTCGCCGGGGCAGATGCGGCAGCTGATCTCCGCCGTTTCTCCAGGCCCCAATCTGAGAAAAAAATTCGCCGGTTCAAGCCTTACCTCTTGTGGCCACCGGTCGGCACAGCGGGCCGAAAAGGCCTGCCTAGCGGTATTGGTGATGGTAAGCCCCAGCGGCGACCAGACATTGAGCGGCAGACTGCGGCGTACCCGGCGCTCCACTTTAAGCGTAAGCGGCCGACCGAGGCGCAGCAGATCAATGAGCGCCAGGGTGGCAACAGCAGCCAGAACCAGCACCAGACTTTCCTGCCCGAGAACACGCAGATCTGCCGGCAGGGCTAAGCAGGCAAGCGGGCCGAGCAGCAAGAGCATCTTGGGGGTAGGAGTGAAGCGCATGCAGATACTAAACGCCTTAAGCGCGCGGTGCCGGAGTAGCGGCAATCAGGTCGTGGAGCAGGTCATCCGGGCTGTAGCCTTCCAGTTCCATATCGGCGCTCAGCTTCACCCGGTGACGCAGCACGGGCAGGGTCATCCGCTTGATGTCGTCCGGCAGGACAAAACTGCGGCCATTGATCAGGGCTGCGGCCTGGGCGGTCCGCAAAAGCGCAATGCCGCCGCGCGGGCCTGCGCCGTGGTCAAAGCCGGCCCATTCCCTAGTGGCCCGAACCAGGCGCACCACATAGGCGAGGATTTGCGCATCAACGGTCATGGCGCTGATAATGCCTTGGAGCAGGCGAATGTCTTCCGGTCGCGCCACCGGGACAATGGCTGCGGTGTGCAAACTGTTGCTGTTGCTGCGGCTGCAGTTGGCCTGCACAATACGCATCTCCGCCGCCTCGTCGGGGTATTCCACATGGAGCTTGAGCATGAAACGGTCCAGTTGTGACTGGGGCAAGGGATAGGTGCCTTCCTGTTCCAACGGGTTTTGCGTGGCAATGACGAGAAAGGGTTCTTCCAGCGGCAGGGAACGGCCCTCCAGGGTGACCTGTTTTTCCTGCATGGCCTCCAGCAGGGCGGCCTGGGTTTTTGCGGGTGCGCGGTTGATCTCATCGGCCAGGAGCACATGGCAGAAAACCGGCCCGCGTCGCAGGCGGAACTCGCCGCTTTTCATGTCGTAGAGCACGTGCCCGGTGATGTCGCTGGGCAGCAGATCGGGCGTGAACTGCACCCGGTTGCACTCGCCGCCGCTCACTGCGGCAAGGGTTCTGGCCAGAAGTGTTTTGCCCAGCCCTGGCACCCCCTCGATCAGCAAGTGGCCGCCGCCGATAAGTGCTGCGATTGCGCCTACAAGGGTCTCCTCCGGCACCACTACGGTCTTGCCGATTGCGCTGCGCAGTTGGGCAATCAGTGTCTGCGCCCAGCGGAGACGGTCTTGTTTCTGCTCTGCGTCCTTCTCTTCCATCCTGTTCCTTTTGTATTCGGATTGATTCAATTGTTTCAATTAGTTCGCCCGCGCTTCTTGCTGCTGCGCAGAAATTGGCGCAGGCGTACCTGTTGCATGGCCTTGCTCACCCGCAGCAGATCCTGACTACTCTGCACCCCGCTGTGCAGGGCCACCTGTTCTTCTTTGTCTGCTGCGGCCGCCTGATTGCTTTGTTGCCCCCCGGCTTCTTGACCGATCTGTGTTGAGCGGCGGCGCTGCAGAGCATGGCTCAGCTCGGCCCGATTGGCCTTGATGAGCCCGGCCGCCCGGTTGACGCGCCAAGCAAAGCGACCGGCCCCGTCAAAATAGGCGAGTACATCCCGGCGTGCGGATTTTTTGAGCGCAAGCGGCGGGCCCAATCTGGCCTGCAGGCTTAAGAGCAGTACAATCAGCATCAGGGCGAGGCTGGTCAGAAATAGCGGATATTGCGCCAATAGGCGTTTTACGAGGGAATCACTTTGGCCCGGCAGCCAGAACCACAGGTGCTGCGCTGCCCCGAGGCCACCAATATTGCGGATGATGGCGCTCAGAAAAAAGGCGTTGTCTTCCCGTTCAAGGGCCGCGCCCATGAAGGGCTGCATGCTGCTGAGCAGGGTGATGCTGCCCCTTCCTCTGCTGTGCTGCTGGAGCAAGTCTGCTTGCGGGGCCGAAAAACGGCTGGGCGCCGGCTCTCCCGCTAAGGCTGCGATGCCAGGATATTGCAGCATGCCTTGCACCCGCCACGTGGCTTGATGCGGCGCGCGCAGGAACAGGCGGGGAGGCGCGTCAAGTGAGAGCCGCAGAGGATGCGCCTCGACCGTGGCATGCAGCAGGAAGGGCCCGCCCTGCTCCTGTCGGGCATTCTGCTGTTTGCTCTGGGTAGGACAGGAATTTTGGGTGCAGGCGAGAGATTCATCCACCAACACTTCCGCCCCAATCCGGGCGAAAAAGGCAGCTTCGCTTTTGCCCACTGTCGCACTTGGAGCCAGGACGAGATGACCGCCATCCTTCACCCAGTTGTAGACACGCTGCCACAGCTCGCCCCGTGCATCATTGGGCAGGTTGCGCAGGATGAGGATACTGCCCGGAGCGGGCAGGTCGCTGAAAAAGCGCATGCCTTCTCGCACCTGCACCCGGTGCCCGGCATGTTGCAAATACGCGGCTGTAAAGGCAAAGGCATGCGGCGCTTTTCTGCTGAAATCAACCACCGGCACGGAAACCGCTTTTTTCTCGTAATTGGCCCGGAACCAAAGCACACAGGCTGTCAACAGCAGGGCCGCCAGAGCAAGCATCAGGGCACTGCGGAGTAGCGGCGATAACTTGGCTTGCTTCGGCCTCATCCAAAGCACTCCTTCCAGCCCTGCACCAGTTCAAGGTGCAGGACCTCATCGAGCAACTCGTGGCCATAGGCAACGCGCAGCCAGCACAGGGTCAGCCGTTTAAAATAGGCGCTTTCGGCTGTCCGCCCCTGCCTGTCAATGCGCTCCTGGCATTCAAGTTCGGTTAAGGATGGATGTAACTGCACCTGATGCAGATGGATGAAGCGTGATAGGGTCGCTCGGTACAAAAGGGCCAGCGCCTCCCGTGGTTTGCCTGCGGCAAAGAGGGCAAGGCTGGCCTGATCCGGCAAATCCGGTAGGCTTTCCGGCCGCAGATCCAGGCCGAAGAGGATGTCCGGCTTCAGGGAAGCAGGCGACCTTCCCGGCCTGAATGCGGGCAGCCAGTGTCGTTTGCTGTAAATAAGGTAGAGGATGAGCCCGCCTGCCAGGGCCAGTAATATACCGGATCTGCCTATATCGGCAGCTAGTTGCCGCAGCCCATCCAGAGAGCCAAGCGCCTTGCCCAACTGTTTGAAGAAGTTTTCCAGCCAGCCGGGTGCTTCCTCCTGCGGTGCAGGTTTCTCATTGCGCCGCACCCACTGGTATTCAATCTTGCTCTGCGGTCTTGATTGCTGCAAAACCACCGAGCGGATCAGGGCACGCGCCTCTGCCGGAGTTTGTGTTTGCACCCGACTTTCCGCTCGCGCTTCCATCCGCGCCTCAGTCGCATGCAGCATGCAGATGACGATGCAGACGGCAAGACGAATACCGGTGCGGATACCAGTGCAGAACCGGCTCTTCATCGTTTGTCCGCCATGAGCCGGGCATTGAGGTTGCGGAAGCCCAGTTCGATATCCCAGGCCTCCAGCTCCACCCGCCGGGAAATGTAGAGCATGAAGCCGCAACTGACGGTGAAGGGTGCCATGAGCGCACAGGTGCTCACGTAGAGGGCAAAGAGCAGCCAGCGGCCGACCGGCGAGAGAAGATCAGCCAGAGAAGGCCGGTACAGCTCTTCCGGCATAAGGGTGAGCAGTGCCACCAAGGCGCTGAAGGAAAGAAGCAGGGTGATGGCTAGACTCGCCAAAAGAAAAAAAATGGTGTTGTCCTGACGACGGCCCAAAAGGGCAATGCGCGGCGCGATCATACCCGCTTCCGGCTCTTCCAGGGTCAGTACGGCATAGGCAAAGGGCCGCAGCGGATGCAGCCGATAGCGGATCAAACCAGCCAGAAAACTGAAGGAAAAAACCCCGCGCATGAGCCGCAAGCTTGCACCGATACCCAGCTCAGTGGCGAACATGGCCCGGCCCGCCCAGAAGATAAGCGCACTTTCCATCATGGGATGGAGAAGCCAGAAGAGAAAGAGCGCCCAGCGCAGGGGTTCGCCCGGTAACAGCCAAGCGGTCGCCACAATTAAAGGCAGCAACACACTGCCCACAACCAGCCACAGGGCAAGAAGCCGGGCATACCAGCGGCGCGCCAGCAGCACGCCGGTATCCAGGGCCTGCCAAGCTGTCCTTTTTCTGAGCTGGACAATAGCAGAGTCAAGCTGCATGGCTGTTTTTGCCGCTGGTGCAGAGGTAGAGCAGAACCAGCACCCAGTTGGCCAAAGAAAAACCGTACTTGACCGGAAGCGGCAGGGGTTGGGCCGACCAGAAAGCCTCGATCACCGCCGCAAAAACCAGCATAAGCGCAGCCCCCAAAACCAGTTGCAGGGCCTCGAGCGCGCTGTGGCGCAGGGCATCTAGGCGGCGATAAGGGCCGGGTTGCAGCAATTTTGCCCCCAGCATCAGCCCGGCTGCACCGCACAGCGCAATGGCGGTCAGCTCCCAGGCGCTGTGCCCGGCCACAAAGGGCCAGAATGCAGCGGCATAGGGCGCATGCGAGAGATGACCGGCCACCGAGCCGATGATTGCGCCGTTGTAGAGCAGCGCGAAAAGCGCCCCGATGCCGAACAGCATGCCGCCTGCAAAGGTGCGAAAACCAATGGAGATGTTGTGCGATATATAGTGACCGAACATGGCGAAGTCGGTTTCCTTGTCGCGCACAATGGTCTCGCCCGCTGCCAGGTCGGTGGTATCGTACATGCGCTCCATTTGCGCCACCCGCTCAGGCGGCATCAGGCTGTAGATGAAGGTGGCGTCCCGGTAGCTGCACCAGCCCAGGATAAGGGCGGGCAGATAGAACATGAGCAGGCTGAAGACCACATAGCGCCATGCCTTACGCACCCTGAGCGGAAAGGTGCTGTGGCAGAAGGCGGCGAGTTCCTGCAGGGTCTGACCGCGCTGTTTGTAGATGTGGCGGTGGCCCCGCAGGATGAGGGCATGCAAGCGGTCCACCAGACCCGAGGTGTAGTAGCGGCGCAAGGCCAAGCTATAGTGGCCGCAAACCCGGCGGTACAGAAGCGGAATGCGTTCCAATGAGCCCTTCCGCGCCGTAGAGTGGGAGCGTTGCTCCAGTTCGTTCAAGAGCCGGTCCAGCTCTTGCCAATCCGCCCGGTGCGCCTCTTCAAAGCGGGATTGATGCACCGGGCTTCCCTCCACGCAAGAGCTGGTTTCCCAGGGCCCAAAGCGTCTGTTCCGGGCGTTTGCTCCTGGTCAGCGCGGGCACTAGGGCGGCCAGTTCGGCGGCGCGCTGGGGCGGCAGTTGGGCGCTACGGGCGCAGTAGTCAAGGATGAGGCGCTGTTCCGCCGGCGCAAGCGGCCGCGGGCTGGGCGCGGGAGGATGTTCAGGAATACGCTCCTGCGCAAGGCCCTCCTGGCGGTACACCACCAGGGTACCGGCGGCAATGTCGCCCAAACGCTGCAATTTGGGGTGTACCAGCATGGTCAGCAGGCCAAGGGCATTGAAAAGGGGCAGAAAGTCTGCGGCCCGCAAGAGGTTGCGCAAGAAGGCCCCTGTCCAGTCTAGGGGAGCGCCGTTTTCCCGCACCACCTCAAGGCCAAGGAAGCGCTTGCCCGGCGTTGCCCCGGTCAAAGCCTCGAAGAAGACCGGGTACAGCCATTCTATGCAGAATAGGGCGAGAAGAAAAAGGCCCTTGCCCACACCGCCCCACCACAGAAGGGTTACAGCCAAAAACAGGTAGGCCAGGGAGCGGATGGAAAGATCAGTCAGCCAGGCTAGGCCCCGCACCATGGGCCCGGCCGGTTCGAGGCGCAGTTCCACCCCCTCCGGCGTTTCATAGGAAAAGATGTTGTCCAGAGGAGGCAAAGCCGCCTTTACCGTATCAGGCCTCGCCATAAAAGATGTCGCGGCTGGCGGTGTAGGGCATGATCGAGAGAGCGGCAAAAAGCGGCAGGAAGAGAACCACAGCCGCGAGCCCAATCACCAGTATGGTCATCAGCGAAGAACCGCCGAGGAGGCCGCCGGCCAGCCCAAAAAACAGACCGGCGACCATGCCCACGCCACCCGATACCAGGAAGAGCACTAGGCCGTTGACTAAGACGGCCGACCAATTTTTTAACCCGGCAAAAGAGCCCTTGTAGAGTCCGGTAAAGGCGCTTCTGCCTCCGAGCGTCACCAAGGTTGGGGCAAAAACAGCCCCCAGCATCACGGGAAGCAGTAGGAGCATGACAACGAGAAAAACGAGGACAATTTTGCCGGTCTGTTGAGCAAATTCAGGGCCTTGCACACCACCGGCCAAGGCCATGAAGGTGCTCTGACCAACAATGAAAAATCCTAAAGCAAAGACAACAGCCACATACACGAAAATAAGCAAGCCAATAAGCAACAGTTGGACAGGGTTTTGTTTTATCCCCGCAAAAATATCGAAAAAAGCTATGGATTCTCCTTCGCTTTGTTTATGCGCCATGAAGGCTATGCCGCCACCAAATAAGGGCCAGATAAAAGTGGAGATAATATTGGCTATGATTGGCGGCAGGAGAGCTGAAGCCGCTATGGATATGCCGAATACAAGCAGCGTGACGCCGATCCAGGTCCCTTTTTGGCCGCTGAAGAGGCTCCAGGCATCTTTGAACCAGTGGTAGCCGTGAGAGGCCGGTACTTTAGCGGCAGCGTCGCGCCATTCGTTTTCAAGGCCGCTCCCACTGCGGCGCTCGTCCATTGCTGCCTTGGGCGCGCTGTAGGGGTTGATAGCACCTGGGTCGATCGCAGCAGCAGGCGCAGCCTGTACGGCACGCTTGTCTGAGTTTGCGGGTGGAGAAGGGGGTGCAATCTGCTCTGCAACCTGCTGCCCAGGTTGCGGTGCGCTTGCCGCAAGCGTAGGGGCCGCCGCTTTTGTTGCTTCTGCTCCTGCTGCAGACCGTAGCCTGGTCTCTACGCCGATGGCGGTCAGTTTGTCTTGATATTTTTGGCCGAGGGCGGCGCTGATGCCGCGTTTGACGACCCTTTCCTTGCCGGATGAAATAAGTGCCCGCGCCTGTTCCTGGTTAAGGCCGGTCAGGCCGGAGAGTTGTGCCGCTGCGTCAGCAAGATCCGCGCCCGGCAGGATGTTGCCGCTGAGCAGCACGTCCACAGTTTCCATGGGTATACTCCCGATTAAAAAGATGCTCTTTCAAAAACGCGCCTTTTTTATGGTATGGAAACAGCAGGGGCAATGCAAGCTCAGCCCGGTATTTTTATACAATCATTAAGTTTTTCAAGCTGCAGGCTTTTTTGTAGCCTTAATTGGGTTTTGCAATCAGCCTCGCTCTTCCATGGGCACAAAGGGCCGATGGGTGGAGCCGGTGTACAACTGTCGCGGCCGGTAGATCTTGGTATTTCTGTCTTCGTGCATCTCCTTCCACTGGGCTATCCAACCGGGCAGTCTGCCCAGGGCGAACATCACGGTGAACATATTGGTGGGAATGCCCAAGGCCCGGTAGATGATGCCGGAATAGAAATCCACATTGGGGTAGAGGTTGCGTTTGACAAAGTGGCTGTCGTTGAGCACGATTTCTTCAAGATTCTTGGCAATATCCAGGAGCGGATCCTGAATCTCCAAGGTGTTGAGCATTTCATCGCAAGCGTCGCGGATAATGGTGCCGCGTGGGTCATAGGTGCGGTAAACGCGGTGGCCGAAGCCGGAGAGCCGGAAGGGGTCGTGTTTGTCTTTGGCTTTATTAATGTACTTCATGTAGTCGTTGTTGTCGGCGTGGATGTCTTCCAGCATATGGATGACTGCCTCGTTCGCGCCGCCGTGCAGGGGGCCTGCCAGGGCATTGATGCCGGCCGAGATGGAGGCATAGAGGCTGCCTCCGGAACTGCCCACCAGCCGCACCGCCGAGGTGGAGCAGTTCTGCTCGTGATCGGCATGGAGGATGAGCAATTTGTTGAGGACCTGTTCCACCTCGGGCAGCAACGTGTATGGCCGCACCGGCAAATCGAACATCATGTTGAGAAAGTTGCCGCAGTAGGCAAGGTCGTGGCGCGGATACACGGTAGGTTCGCCCCGCGACATCTTGTAGGAAAAGGCGGCAATAGTACGAATTTTTGAGATGAGGCGGCAGGCGGTGGTGTCCAGGTTTTCGCGCGGGTTGTCGCTCATTTCCGGATAAAAGTTCACCAGCGAATTGACCATTACCGACAGGATCGACATGGGCGAGGCCGCTGCCGGGAAGGGATCGAAAAAGTGGATCATATCCTCGTGCAAGAGTGCAAATTCAGCGAGCAGTTTGCGGAAGTCGAGTAGTTCTTGGGCTGTGGGCAGCTCGTTGTGCAAAAGCAGGTAGGCCACCTCAACAAAGGTGCAGTTTGCGGCCAGGTCTTCAATGGCATAGCCGCGGTAGCGCAAAATGCCTTTATCACCATCGAGATAGGTGATGCTGCTGGTGCAGGAGGCCGAGTTTTTGAAACCGTTGTCCAGCACGGTGTAGCCGGTGGTGTTGAGCAGATTGCGGATATCGATGGTGCGCTCGCCTTCCGATCCGGTAAGAACGGGTAATTCGTAGGTCTTGCCGTCCAGGATGAGTTGTGCGGTGCCGTTGTCTTTTGAAGTGTGCATAAGAAGATCCTTGGGAACAATGAAGAAGATTGGCCGGAGCCGCGCTGCTCGAAAAACAGGTCCGGGCAGGCCGACCAGATGCAAGAAGATTTTGTAAAAAAAGCAATATAGCCCGCCTTTGGCCGCCCGGAAAGAATTTTCCCAGGAATTGCGGAGAAAGCGCTGCCGCAGCCGGTGCGCTGCTTGTCATTTTTCCGGGTGGTGGTACTGTGTCGGACCCGCAGACATTGATGCCTACCCAGCGAAAGCGGCGGTTGTCATCCGGAACGCGGTCTTTCAGTTTCAGGTCAAAGATGCTATCAAGATGGCAAACGCAAAGCGGCTCAGGCGTACATTGTGGTACGTCCTGCGGCTACGTACTGAAGCCGACACGAAGAGCGCTTTTGATACAAGAACTGAAATGAGCCGGATTTTCAGCCCCAGCCAGGAGTACCCATGTACACCGATTTGAACGAACTGATCGATACTATACGCGCGGCCATGGATTATGCCGTGCTCGAGGATAAGCGACCTGAAGCCGAGGAACTGCTCGATATCTATCGGGAAGACCGGGTTGCTCTCCTGCTGCTGCGCGAGTTCTACAGCTTTCTGCCGGATGCTGAGGAAGACTGGGTGCGCGATATCCTGCTCATCAAGCGCAAACAGGGCATTTTCCTCCTGGCCCTGGTCACCTCGGCCCGGCGTTATCTCTATCTGGTTTCAGAAGAGGGCATCGAGTTTCACGGTGAAGCGGCCCAGGGCTTTGCCGACAGTGAACTGCTGGATTTCTTCGGCTTTGAGAATATGGAAGATTTTGTCCGGCAAACCCAGGCCGTAGATGCTCCCGGCTATGAACCCCTGCAACTGGATGCGGAAATCTGCCCGGTCTGCCGTGCTGCCAGCGGCGAATATCATGAACTGGGCTGTGTGGTTGAGTTGTGCCCCTGGTGCGGCGGGCAACTGGTGTACTGCAGTTGCCGCCATGATCAACTCGGCGTCGACAGCATCGACACCGAGGCGCAGTTACTGCAGTTTGAGGTGATTCTGGAAGAGCGGGGCCGTATCCCCTATTCGCCGGAGCAGCGGCCCGCGTATCTGCAGGAAGGTTTTGAAGAGGAGTTTGACTGACTGAGCCGCGCGGTTTTTCGCTTATAATCCCGTTTCCAGATCAACGGGAATGTATCAAGCAGGCAAGCGCAAAAGGGCGACGCAGGCGTACATAGAGATAAGCCCTGCGAGCATGTGCTGGAGCCGGCACAGGCAGCAGGGCTTTAATCTGCAAGTGGAATCAGCGTTTTTGCGTCGGCGTTTCCATATAGCGCAGCAGATCGGATGCCGGATCGAGCATCAGGGTGCTCTGCTTACCTAAAATGCTGCGGTAGCTTTCCAGGCTTTTCTGGAAGGCGTAGAATTCGGGATCCAGATTGTAGGCCTCGGCATAGATGCGAGTGGCCTCGGCATCTGCCGCACCGCGAATCTCCAGAGACTGTTTTTGGGCGGCAGAGGTGATGCTTTTGAATTCACGATCCACCCGACCAAGAATTTCCGCTTTTTGGCCTTCACCGGTGGCGCGCTTTTCCGCAGCAATTCGCTTGCGCTCCGAAATCATGCGGTCATAAACTCTGAGCCGCACCGTGTCGATGTAGTTTACCCGCTTGAACATGACATCAATCAGTTCGATGCCGTACTGTGGCGTGATCTTTGCGGCCGCCTCCAGTACCATCTGGCTGATCTGATCGCGGCCGTGCTTGGGCCTTTGCATATCTTCCGGCGTTTGCAGGGTGGAATCCACATAATCCGGCGACCAGTCGGAGCTGCGGATAATTTCGATCAGGTCGTTTTTGTTGACCAGATCGCGCACCGTGCCATCTAAAATGTCATCCAAAAGGGTTCTTGCCCTGGCCTCGGTGCCCACTGCCTGCATGAAACGCAGGGCATCGCTGATGCGCCAGCGGGCGGTGTTTTCCATGTAGATATAGGTCTTGTCATTGGTGGGGATCTGGTTGGAATCACCGTTCCAGATGAGAATTTTCTTTTCGAAGAAATGCACATACTGGATAAACGGCAGTTTGAATTTCAGACCAGCGCTGGTGTGCGGCCGGCCCACCGGCTTGCCGAACTGGGTGATTACCGCCTGCTGACCTTCGTTGAGGATAAAAAACGAATTCCACAGCAGAAAGCCGACTGCAGCCACTAGGGCAAGGAGAACGAAGCGTATATTTTTATTCATGCGTGTACCTGCTCGGTTTGATTACTGCTGCGGCTCGGCAGGGCTTGCCGGCGGCTGCACTGCAGGGGCGGGCTTATTGGCCTGGCCGCCGCGCTGCGACAGGTTGATCAGGGGCAGGGCCGGATGCTGCGAGCCCTCCATGATGTAGAGATGCTCCACCTTGGGCAGGATTTCCTCCATGGTCTCCAAAAAGAGACGCTGCCGGGTGACCTGTTCCGAACCCCGGTATTCCTTCAAAATGGCCTGGAAACGGGTAACCTCGCCCTGGGCTCTGTTGACCCGCTCCACGGCATAACCGTGGGCTTCCTCAACAATCTGTTTGGCGCTGCCGCGGGCTTTGGGGATAACCTCGTTGTAGACCTTCTCCGCCTCGTTGACCAGGCGCATCATGTCCTGATCGGCTTCGTTGACCTCGTTGAAGGCGGGTCGTACCGGTTCGGGCGGGTTGATATCCTGAAGCTGGATGGTGAAGATGTTGATGCCCGCCTCCAGGTTGTTCAGCTCGTCCTGTAGTTCCTTGCGCGCTTCTGCGGCCAGGAGGTCGCGGTTGCCGAGCACGTAGTCAAAATCCATGTTGCCGACCAGGCGGCGGACAACCATTTCCGAGGCGTCGCGCACTGCCTGGGGCACATCCCGCACCTTGAAGAGGAAATGGACAGGATCGCTCACCTTGTACTGCACGATCCACGCCATTTCGATCACGTTCTTGTCGCCGGTGAGCATGAGCGATTCCACGTCATAGCCCTTGCGGTCGATATTGCTGGTTGCGCCCGGCCCGCGCGAGCGAAAGCCGAACTCTTCCTTGCGCACCACCTCTACGTTGACCTTGGCCAACTGCTCAATATAGGGCAGCTTGAAATGCAGGCCCGGGTTGGTGGTGCGGTGGTACTGGCCAAAGCGCAGGATGACACCGACTTCGCCCGGCGCAATGGTGAAAAAGGCAGACAGGGCAATCTGAATGGCAAAGGCTGCGGCAATAAGGGAAAAAAACATGCCGCCGCCCTTGAGCGGTGATTGCGACGGTTTCTGCGGCCCAGGCTGGCCCGGGGGGCCTTCGCCCGGAGGCTCGGCCCCGCGCTGCCCGGTATGCTGGTTTTCAAAAAAATCCCGGATTTTCTGGATGACTTGAGCAAGAAAATCCTCCGTGGGATTCGGCTTTTTCTTCTTGCCCCAGGGAGGCTGTTCGTTCATGGGCATAAATGGCTCCGTAAATGGCTTCAGGCAGAGTCAGATAGGTAATGCGCTCTTGGTGGTGCAGTACGAGGCGACCGGAAAACCGGCAGGCACCACTGGATGACCGGCCAGGGGAATAGAATCTTAAAGAAAGTAAGTGTACGCACCCGGGCGGATGCCGTCAATGGTAATCGGCCGCAATCACTTGTATTCAGGTGCGGGCTGTAGCACTATTGCCAGGCTAGAAACCACGCGCCGACAACAACCATGCTCGCCAAAAGAAAGGCCAGATGCTGCAAAGAGGGGGCATGGAGGAGCCTTGCCAACCTGCTGAAGCGGTACAAGAGGCCGATTACAAGCCCGCAGACAAAGCCGAAGAGATGCGCGCCCAGATCGGTGCGCTCGCCGCCTGTGCCCAGCATGGCCAAAAGGCCGATACCCGCGCCGATGGGCACCAGCAGCTTGAACAGGGCCCAGCGGCTGCGTTGCTCCTGCAGGCCGCTCAAAAGACCGATGGCGGCAAAGACAGCGGTGGAAAAACCAACGGACTGATGCTGGCTTACGCGTAAAATAACGTTGCACCAGTTGCCCAGCGCGGCCGATCCAAGGAGCAGGAACCAGCCCACGCCATAGCCGGTCAGTTTGCAGAGCAGGTGGATAACGATGCCGCCCACCAGGATATTGCCGATGAGGTGGCCGAAATCGGCATGCAGGGTAAGGGCGGTGATAAGTCGCCACCATTCGTGCTGTGCAACCATGGCCTGACTGTTCACCGCGCCGAACTTGAACCAGGGGCTCGTTGCCTGCCAGGGCCCGGTGTGGGCATAGAAGAGGGCCAAAAAGGCCATCAGAAGCAGGGTCGGCGGGGTGGTGGCATGGCTGGGTAATGGTTCGGGATCCGGCACGGGCCAGTTGGCGTTTTCTTCGGCATAGAGACGCCACTGGTATAGGGCCCGCTCCAGGTTTTCAGCGGCAACCAGAAGCGAGCCCGAGCTGCGATCCATGGCATGGCTGATGGCCAGAGAGGCAAAGAGGAGCGACAGGTTTTCCAACTCTTCCCGGCTGCCGCGGGCAATCTTCACCAGGGTGCCTTCAGGCAGCGGCTGGGCCATGCCCTGGCTGCGCATATGCTGGGGAAAAGGTGGCAAACGCATGTAATCCTGTCATCAAATTCGGGTGCTGGGCTTGCGGCAGCCGGTAGGGAAAAATTGAATCAGCCTGAAAAGAATACCATTCTTAAAGATCGGGTGCGATACCGGTTGGACTGCCCAGAGCTACTGTGGTACCTTGCCGCAGCGCTGACAAGGCTGGATCGCTCTTTTTATGTAGTGATAGGGGAATGAAGACCGTTGATGTACTCTTGACCGGACAGGTTGTGCAGGGGATGGACGTGCATGGCAGCGCGGCCGACCTGGCCAGACTGGCCGGGATCGACCAGCGTACCGCCATGCTGATGCTCAGCTCCGGGCGATTGATCCGTATTAAGAAAGGGGTGGAGGCCACCACCGGCCTGCAGTATTTCAGGGTCTTACGCGCAATCGGGGTGGATGTGCTGCTTCGTCCGGCAGAAGAGACACCAGCAGGCCGGCCCTTTTTCCCTGCGGCGCAGACGCTGCAGGGTCGCGGGGTAGAGCGATCGAACCCAAAGAGTCCTGGCAAGACAACAGCCGCACGTAACCAGATAAACGAGACAGGTCAAACAATCCAGGCGGGCCACACACTCACAGCTCCGCCACGGCTTGGGCCCGGATATCAGCCGCAGCAAGCCGTGCCGCTAACGCCCATGCTTATGCCCATGGTCTCCCCGGTAAAGAGCCGTGCAGGGCTCTTGCACGAGGTACGGGCATCGCTCAGAGCTTTCAGTGCTGGGCTTCCCTCCTTTTCCCTGCGCCGCGACAACAGGGGGGTGGCGATAGCCCTGCCCCATGGTCCCAAATCCCGGCGCTCGGAAGAGTGGTTGAGCACCCCCCGACTGCTGCCTGCGCGCCAGGGCTGGGAATGGCTCTACCAGGCCTGGATGCAGTTTAGCGAAGAGCTTGGCCTGTGGCTGCTCTGTTTTTTTCTGTGCTGTGCGATGCTGGGCCTGCTCTTCTGGATTCCGGCGGTGCATATTTTTCTGATGGTGATGGCGCTGCCGGTGCTCTTGGGGGCCATGATGCTAATTGCCCATCGCCGGCACCTGGAAGAACCGCTCGGCTCGTTACAACCCCTGGCCGCCACCCTGCAACGCGGGCAGGGACTCTTGCTGTTGGGCTTTCTTTCCCTGCTCTTTTTGCTTTTTTTAGGTGCGGTCTTCTTCTTTGCTGCCGACTTCGGCCTTTTACAGGCCGGCCTCTTTACCTGGCCGGGGCTGCAGATACCAAACCCTGCACAGATGCAGGCCATGGCGGCCGCTGCAGCCCTCTTTCTGTTCCTTCTACTGATGCTGGTGGGTTATCTTTTTGCCATTCCTCTGATCCTATTTGCCCGCCTCCGGGCTTTACACGGCTTTCAAATGGCTGTGTTCGGCTGTATCAAGAACTGGCGGCCCATGCTGATTGCTCTGACCATAAGCGCATCTGCCGTGAGCAGCGCTCTCGCCCTCTTACTTGCACTGCAGCAGTTCCTTCCCTGGCTGCCTGGTTTCGTGTATGCAGTTCTAATTGCTGTTGCGAGTATTCTGGTCTTTATGATGGGGATATTATTTATATATCTTGCCTTTCGCGATATGTTTGCGCTTAGTCCTTGAGGGAATTTGGCGACGCTTCCCTGTGCTAAAAACATGGCAAAGGCAATGCCTTCATCCATGCAGAAGATGGATGGCAAATAAGATGGCGAGGGGTTCTGCATTCGCAGACGTATTCTGAGCTGGTGCTCCGGCAGGAAACCAAACAAGGTGGATGATATGTGCGTGACAGTGAGCAAAGTAACAAGCCAAGCCTTCGCAATCGTCCTTACATGTGCCGTCTGGCTGAGCGCGCCTGCAGCCTGGGCAGGCATATTGGATACGTCGGAAGATTACTGGGCCTTGCTGGCGGGTTATGGTCAGAGTTTTCCGGGCTGGGGGCTGACCGAGGAGCGGGTGCATAGCTTTGATCTGGTGCCGCGCTACAGTCACCTCACCATTGATGATAGCGGCTCCGGCTGGTTTGCAGGCCGGCATGACACCTTTGTCGAGTTGCCCCTGCATTTCGTGACCGGGCCGGATACCTCGGCCATGGCCGGGCTGAACCTGCTTGCCGCCTACACCTTCACCGCCCATCCTGTCTGGCAGCCCTATGTCTTTGGCGGCGGCGGCATCCTCTACAGTTTTGCCGATATCCCCGGCATGGGTGCTCACTGGAATGGCAACTACCAGTTTGCAGGTGGTCTGCGCCGTGTCCTCGACGACCCTATGCATGCCCTCATCTTTGAAGTGCGCTATCACCACATCTCAAACGCCGGCACGGAAGACCCGAACGTGCCCCTGAACTCAATCAAGCTGATGGTCGGCTATACCTTTTAATTTTAGCTGCATATCAAAGCGCTGCCTGTG
>JAUNUN010000009.1:57196-70141 GCA_030538155.1 bacterium | reverse complement strand
AAGCCTTCGCCTGAAGGCGAGGGTTTTTCTCCCATTCCCAGAAAGAGACAATAAAATAAGAATCAGCCCAAGAGTTGCGCGGCCTCTTCCATGTTGGCCGCAACCGCCACACCAAAGGGACAGCGGGCTTCGCACTCGCCGCAGGCCAGGCAGTCTGCCCCGCCGGCGTCAAGGGCCTGATAGTGCCGGCGCACACTGGGCGGGATATTGCCGCTGTCCAGGCGGGCAATGTCCAGATATTTATGCACTGTCGCAATATCGATATTCACCGGGCAGGGCCGGCAGTGGTTGCAGTAGACGCAACTGCCCTGCATGCTGCTGCGTTCTCCTTGAAGGGCATGGGTATAGTCCTTTTCCGCCTCGGTCAGGTTCAGATAGGCCACCGCGTCCTGTACCTGTTCGGGCGAACGGCAACCCACCATCACGCTGGCAACTGCGGGCCTGGTCAGGGCGTAGTGGATGCACTGGCCAACGGTCATAGGCTGGGCAAAGGGGCTGTGCTCAGGCGAGAGCAGTTTACCCGCGCCCAGGGGCTTCATCACCGTGATGCCCACGCCCCGTTGTGCGCAGAGTTGGTACAGGGCCAAGCGCTCCGGGTTAACTCCGGCATAGTCTTGGCCGGAAAAGTCGTTTTTCAGGGTGTCGAGCACATGGGTACCGCTGCCGGTCATGTCAAAGGCGGCATTGATGCTGAACATGAGCACATCGATCATACCTGCCTCTACCAGCTTGCGGGCAATGGGCGGGTTGTGTGAACTCGCGCCGATGGCGCGCACCACGCCCTTTTGTTTCAGGCCGCACATGTACTCGTAGATGCCGTTTTCCTGCACCTGGGTAAGTGCCTCTTCACTATCCATGAAGAACATCATGCCCAGGTCGATATAGTCGGTGTCCAGGAAGCGGAGCAGGTTTTCAAAATAGCGGGTACAGACCGCCGGATCCCGGCTGATGTCGTACTGCTCGTTCAGATCAACCGAGCAGATATGACCCTGCAGCATGACCTGATCCCGCCTGCCCTTGAGTGCCCGGCCGATATTGCGCCGCACCTCTTCGCCCGGCATGAACAGATCCATGATGTTGATACCCGCATCCAGGGCCGCGTGGATGGTGCGTTCCACCTGGGTATAGGGCTGACGGTCCAGCCATTCGGTACCCATGCCGATGATGCTTGCCGAAAGGCCGGTTGTGCCGATTTGTCGGTATTGCATGGCAATTTCCTTGGATGAAGAGTGGGGGGCAGCCGCAGCATCGCAGTCTGCCGATGCCGATACAGAGAGCGCTTTGGGTTGAACCGGCATCAGCCGTGGATAGCGTAGCCGCCATCCACCAGGATCACCTGACCGTGGATCATGCCTGCGCGTTTGCTGCACAAGAGCATGACTACATCGGCCACGTCCTCCGGCGTGGTCATGCGGCCAAGCGGGGTGCGCTCCATGGAGGCGCTGATAAGCTCATCCCGGTTGGGAAATTTTTTCAGGGCATCGGTATCGACCACGCCCGCGCTGATGGTGTTGACGGTGATGCCGCGCGGCCCCAGTTCGACCGCCAGATGCCGCACCAGGGATTCCAGCGCTGCCTTGGATGCGCCCACCACGGTGTAGTTAGGGATGGCGCGGAAGGCGCCGATGGAAGAAACAGCTATGATGCGACCGCCTGCCTGCATCAGGGGCGCTCCCTGCTGGGCCAAAAAGAGCAGGGCCCGGGCATTGATGTCCATGGCCCAGTCCCAGTGTTTCACCTTCAGCTCGGCTACGGGCTTGAGTACGCCGGAGGCGGCGTTGGAAACCAGGATATCCAGGTGCGCATAGCGTTCGCGTATTTGATCGAACATGGCGGCCATGCTGTCTGCATCGGCGAGATTGGCCTTGATCAGGCTGCATTTCCCGCCTGCTGCCTGCACCGCATCCACGGTTTTCCGGGCGCTGGTATGGTGGCGAACATAGTTGACAATAACCTCCGCGCCCTGACGCGCCAACTCCAGGGCAATGGCCCGGCCAATGCCGCGCGAACCGCCGGTAACTAGGGCCACCTTGCCGTGCAAATCTATCATACTGTTCTCCAATAACTTTTTTGACGTGTAATTCCAATTCCAGATCAAAACCCTATCTGTGTCGACTTTGGCAAATGCTCCTCGGAGTACCTTGATGTACGCCTGCGTTGCATTTGCCTCGCCTCCTTGATATCATTTTTGGTTTGTAACCGGAATAAACATTGATTGACTGCAGGCGTTCAATCGCCGCGCAGGCGCAGTATAATGCGCTTGCCGTTATTTTTCAGAAAACGAAGGGGGTTGAAGCGCACCGGATTCAGCTCGCCTGGAATCCTGAAGCCATCCACCCGCAGGGCATCGAGCCGGCTGCGGTCAAGAATCAGTTCATCCAGCTCTGTTCCGGCCAGACCGGCCCTGCGCGCCGCCAGCCAGAGCGGGCTCTTGCCGGCAGCCACCTGCAGAATATAGAGAAGGACGGTGTCCACGGCAACAGGATTTGTACCGCAGACCATGCAACCAAGCTGGAAGGGCTTGCCGTGCATGGGCCCGGTCTTGTGCATGGCAATGATGCCGTCCACCAGGTGTATGCTCGGCGGCAGATGGGCTAAGAGGCCGGCGAGCAGATCAAAGAAAATGCCGTCTTTGCCGCCATGCAGCATGTGCCACCAGGGTTTTTGAAAACCCGCAACACAGCCGAAACAGTTTTTGACCGCCAGGGTAAGGCGTGCCTGACCATGCGCCTTGACCTTGGGCAGGTTGACCAGGAGATCGCAGTCCAGAGCGGCTTGGGCCAGGCCTACCTGTATGCCGTGCTTGAGCTGCACTTGCCGGCTCTTTTTGAACTCCACCACCCGTACTCCCATGGCCTGTAGAGGCGTGAACGCGTGCATGGAGGCGAGCACACTTGCAGCCGAGCCAAAGGAGGGCGAATCGCCCACCTGAACGCTTGCACCCCGATCCAGAAACCAGCGTGCCGCAGCTATGATGAAACGGCCATCGGTACAGCTAAGGCTGCTGTTGGTGGCGGTAAGCAGATTTGGTTTCAGCAGTACCTTGGTGCTGTGCAGGTTGGAAGCTGTGACGGGTTCAAGCAAGGTCTGTATTTTTTCGGCCAGTGCTTGTTCGTTATAGTCTGCCTGCGCGGCAAGATAGATGTGCTCTTTGCTGTCTTGTTTGCTGCTGTGCATGGGGGAGGGCAAAAAAAAACCGGCTTGATCTCCGAAGAGATCAAGCCAGAAAGGAGAGAAGAGATGAAGAATTACCTTTTATGCTGCACAGATCGTGCCAGTTTACTTTATTTGACCGCAAAAATAATTCATTCGCTCTTTTAAGTAGATAAAGTGAAAAGCACCTGGCCAGACAGATCCCGGCCAAGATCAAAAAATTTAATAATCTGAACCGATATTGGGGCAAACGCCTTCTCTTTCTGGAAAAGAACATGAATTTGACGGGATAGGCGGTTCATATTTTTAAACTTAAAAAAGCGCTTATACGCCCTGGCTGTATAATTTATACCCGTTCGACTCAGCGTCCGCGCAAATCCAGCGGGATGACCCGTACCCGCAGTACCCCGTTCTGCCGGCGGATTTTCTCTTGCACGGCTTCCGGCACCGGTCCGGCGCAGTCGATTATGTTGTAGCCCACGGTGCCGTTACTCTTGTTGGTGTAGTTGATGATATTGATATGCTCGCTGCCGAGGATGTCGCTGATGCGGGCGATCATGCCGGGCTGGTCGCGGTTGATGACTGTAAGCCGGGTGTCCACCTCCACCATGGGAATGGTCTCGATGTTCGGAAAGTTGACGCTGTGAACGATGTTGCCGTATTCCAGGTAGTTCTTCAACTCGCGCACTGCCATGACCGCGCAGTTTTCCTCGGATTCCGAGGTGGAAGCGCCCAGATGCGGTGTCACCAGGATCTGCTCATGGCCCAGGAACTTCACCGAAGGAAAATCCGAAATATGGGCCTTGAGCTTGCCGCTGGCAAGCGCTGCGAGAACTGCGTCTTCATCCACCACCGGGCCGCGGGCATAGTTGATGAGGATGGCCCCGTCTTTCACAAATTCCAGAAAATCCTTCTGGGTAACATAGCCCAGGGTATTTTTGTTGAGCGGAATATGCACGCTGATGAAATCCGCCTGGCGCAAGGCCTCGTTGCGGGAGCGGGCCAGGGTGACTTCCGGTGATAGGGCGTGGATATTGTCCAGCGCGGGGAAGGGATCAAAACCCACCACCTTCATGCGGTGGTGCAGGGCGGCATTGGCCACGCCCACCCCGATTTTGCCCAGACCGATAACCGCCATGGTCTTGCCCGCCATTTCCTCGCCCTTGAAGATCTTCTTGCGCGCTTCCACCTCGCGGTTGATTTCCTCATCGTTGAGGCCGGTCAGCTTCTGGCAGAATTCGATGCTCTTGTCGGCGTTGCGCAGCCACATGCCCAGAGAGGTGTAGACCAGCTCCACCACGGCATTGGCATTGGCACCGGGCGTGTTGAAGACGCAGATGCCCATATCTGTTGCCTGATCCACCGGGATATTGTTGACGCCCGCACCGGCCCGGGCAATGGCCAGCAGTTCCGGATACTCGTTGAGATCTACCTTGGTGCTGCGCACTACGATGCCTTCCGGGTTTTCTTCCTTGGGGTCTACGGTGTAGCGATCGGTGAAGAGTTCGAGCCCTTCCTGGGCAATGGCGTTGATGGTCTTGATGCGGATTGGTTCCATGGCTGTCCTTAGGATGTGTGAGGAATCGTTATGCTGTGGTATGTTTAAGTATGCTGAACTATATGCAAGGCTGAAACAAATGGTATCGGCTGCAAAAGAGCACAAGTATAGAGCAAGACCGTAATTTTGCAAGTGGAAGCGCCGTTACGGCAGTCGGCGCTCTTTTTGGGCCTGCAGCATCTGGTGACAAGCTCCATGGATCGGCGTATACTGTTCAAGCAGCATTTTTCGTCGCTTTGCAGCCCATGAGGCTCTCATTCATTTCACCCCTTTATTTGCCGGAGAGAGCTGTGCAACAAGAGACCATGCGGGAAGTGATCAGCCGGAAAAGCCTTGAAAAGCGCGTTGATGATCTGGGAAAAGAGATCAGCCGGGACTATGCTGGAAGAGATCTGGTGCTGATGACCGTCTTGGGCGGGGCCTTTATTTTTGCCGCTGACCTGTGCCGCAGCATTGGTATCGATTGCAGCATCGATTTTGTGCGGGTGGCGAGCTATGGCGCGGGAACGGATTCGGCAGGCACCATTCGTCTGGTGCAGGCGCCGTCTCTTGCAGTGGCAGGCAAAGACATCCTGTTAGTGGAAGATATTGTCGACACCGGCCTGACCTTGCAGTGGCTGTGCCGATATTTTCGTAGGCAAGAGGCGGCATCGGTGAAGCTTTGCGCCCTGGTCGACAAAAAGCAACGCCGCGAGGTCGCGCTTGAGCCGGACTACGTGGGCTTTACCCTGGATCAGGGTTTTTTGGTGGGTTATGGCTTGGATTTTGCCGAAAGATACCGTAATCTGCCTGCTATATACACTCTGCAGGATGAAGCGGCGAGGGCGAGTAAGGCCTCGGCCGCTTGATTCTGCCAGGTTCTGCTGTTTCAATTCAAGAATGCCGAGGAGGCCATATGCGGAAGAAAACATTTGGTGTTATCCTGGCCGGATGCGGCCACCAGGATGGCGCGGAAATTCACGAAGCAACCCTTACCCTGTGGGCAATCCACAAGCATGGCGGCGAGTTCCAGTGCTATGCGCCCGACGTCAAGCAGCACCATGTCTTAAACCATATCAATGGTCAGGAGATGAACGAGCAGCGCAACGTGCTCATCGAATCCGCCAGAATTGCCCGCGGCAAGATTGCGGCTCTGGCCACCTTTTCCCCGGACAATGTCGATGCCCTCATACTGCCGGGCGGTTTCGGCGCGGCCAAAAACCTGTGCACCTATGCCTTTGACGGCCCTAACTGCAAGGTGCAGCCGGATGTGGCCAAGGCCATCAAGGCTATTCATCAGGCAGGCAAACCCATTGGCGCGCTCTGCATTGCGCCGGTCATTGTGGCCAAGGTTCTGGGCAATGTCACCCTGACCATCGGCCAGGACAGCACCACGGCCGAGCATCTGGCCGCCATGGGGGCGAAAAACCAGCCCACCCAGCAGGGTGAGATTGCTGTTGACGAGGCCAACAAGATCGTCTCCACTCCCTGCTATATGCTCAACTCCCGCATCGACCAGATAGCGGAAGGTGTGGATAAGCTCGTTGCCGCTATGATGCAGATGATGTAGGCCCACGTTCGGGGCAACGGCGCTCTCTGCGTCGGCTGGAGAGAACATTCAGGGCTTCGCTACAACGAAGCCCTTTTTTATGCTCATGCTGCCGCAGGTTTGCTTGACGCAGGGGAGCGCTGTTTTATGGTGTTGCTGTGTGCGGAGAAACGCCTGAAAAAGGCGGAGCCGCATACGTACATATAGGCACATAGTACACAGAGAGTACACAGATTAAGGAGGCACGACCCTGATGATGAACACCATGAAAACCTTTCTTCTGATGGCGGCGCTCACGGCCCTGTTCATGTTTGTCGGCCAGGCACTCGGCGGCAGATCGGGCATGATGATGGCCTTTTTCATGGCTTTGGCCATGAACTTTTTTGCCTACTGGAATTCGGATAAAATGGCCCTGGCCATGAACGGCGCTCGAGAAGTGGCCGAGCATGAAGCGCCGGAATTGCATGCCCTGGTGGCGCAACTGGCCCGGCAGGCGGAAATTCCCAAACCAAAGGTCTATGTGGTGCAAAATGCCACCCCCAATGCCTTTGCTACCGGCCGCAACCCCGACCATGCCGCAGTGGCGGTCACCACCGGCATCATGCAGGCCCTGAACCGCGACGAGCTCAGCGGCGTAATCGCCCATGAGCTGGCCCATATCAAGAATCGGGATATCCTCATCAGTTCGATTGCCGCAGTCATGGCGGGCGCTATTTCGCACCTAGCCACCATGGCCATGTTTTTCGGCGGCAGCCGTAACAGCGAGGGCGGCGGCAGCAACCCACTGGTGGGCCTCATTGCCATGCTTATCGCGCCCTTTGCGGCCACCCTTATTCAACTGGCCATTTCACGAGGGCGGGAATATATCGCCGATGCCACCGGCGCGGCCATCAGCGGCCGGCCCGAGGCCCTGGCCAGCGCGCTGGCCAAGCTGAGCCAGTACAATGCACAGCGGCCCATGGATGTGAATCCGGCCTCGGCCCAGATGTATATTGTCAACCCGCTTAAAGGCCGTTCGCTGGCCGGGTTGTTCTCCACCCATCCGCCCATGGAGGAGCGTATCCGCCGTCTACGTGCAATGCAGTAATCCTGCATTTGAAGAGCGGCCAGACGACCGCCGGCTTGACAGGCCATGAATGAAGGTTAGTTAAAAAGGATGGTGAAGCAAGCCTTTATTGGAAAGGTACAAAAGATCCGAAAGGAGGATTTTATGAAAACACGGAAAACAAGAACAGCACTGAGTATTTTGGCCGCCATTGCCCTGAGTGCTTCCGGCGCTTTGGCCACAGCAAAGACCGAGACCGTACTTAAGACAGAAACCAGCAGCTCCTCCAGCTCCACCGTTGTTACCGAGGTGAAGTCCGAGGCACTGTATCAGGAGCTTGCTGTTCAGGATGCCAAATCCTTTATCGATAACCACAAGGATGTGGTCGTGATCGACGTCTCAACCAGATATGAGCAGGGCCACCTGCCTGGTGCGGTCAACTATCCCATCAGTGACGGCACCTTTGACAAGGCCCTTGACTCGCTTGATAAGGATAAGATGTATCTGGTCTATTGCCATGGCGACCGACCTTCGATTGCCGCGGCCGAAAAATTGAAAGAAGCGGGCTTCAACCACGTGTATCGGCTGGTCGGTAATTACCAGGCCTGGGTAGATGCCGGGTATGCAGTTGAGAAATAAGCAGAGATAATCTACGCGGTTCAGTACAGACCGCCTTGTAGAGCAATGAGGAAAAGAACGCCTGACAGCCAAAGCTGTCAGGCGTTCTTCGTATGAGCGAGCCACAGAGCCATATGTTGTTCGTTGTTTCCGGTGGTCGTGTACAGCAAGCATGCAGGAATCAGTGTCTATTTCGGCTCCAGCCGCCAGAACTTGGCTCCCTTGCCGTCTTCAAGCAGATACACCCGGCCGGCTGCGCTGGTGCTCACGTTGCGGATGCGGGTGCCCAGTTCATAGCGGTACAGTTCTCGTGGCTTTTGACTGTCATCACCAAAATCCACCACTACCAGGGCCTTGGAAGAGAGGCCGCTGAACAGCCCCTTGCCCTGCCAGGCCGGGAAAACAGTGCCCTGGTAGATACTCATGCCGGCGGGCGAGATCACCGGGGTCCAGGTGATTAGAGGCGGTTTAAAGTCAGGTCGGGTGGCATGATCCGGAATATCCGTGCCGTCGTAGTGGCGGCCATTGGAAACCAGCGGCCAGCCGTAGTTTGTGCCGGGCAGGATCAGGTTTAATTCATCCCCACCGCGCGGCCCCATCTCATGGGCCCAAAGATTCCCTTCAGCATCGAACTGCATGCCCAAAACGTTGCGGTGTCCGAGGCTCCACACCTGGTTTGCCGGCGTGCCCCGGCTGTAAAAGGGGTTGTCTTCCGGCACCGTGCCATCCGGCCGCAGGCGGATGATCTTACCCAGATTGCCGCTCATGTCCTGGGCTGGGTCAAACTCTTGCCGGTCGCCGGAGCTGATGAACAGAAATTCCTTGTCAGGAGAGAAAAGCAGGCGGTGGCTGTAGTGGCCGCGTCCACGCAGCTTTGGGGTCTGGGTCCAGATATCGGCAAGCTCGCTCAGGCGTGGTTTGGCCTGGCTTTCGTCCAGTATGGCCCTGATCACCTTGGCCCCGCGAGTGCCGTTCTTGCCTGCCTCCACATAGCTGAGATAGATGGCGCGGGATGCGGTAAAATCAGGTGCAGGCATCACATCACCCAAGCCGCCCTGGCCGCCATAATCCACTGTGGGCACATTGGCCACCGCGGTTTTTGTCTGTTCTTTTTCGTTGAAAAGATAGAGCTTGCCTGCCTTTTCGGTAATGAGAAAGCGTCCGTCCGGCAGCTCCGCCATGGCCCAGGGCTCCTCGAAGGTGGCCAGTTGCACCCGGTTAAAGGTGGGCTTGGCCTGGCCGCTCTGTTCCTTTTCCATGGCCAAGGCCACGCTCTGCAGGCTGCCGGACCAGGAAATGAGCATGAACAGGCATATCATAAAAAAGGTGTAAATCGTGGTTCGTGATACCTGCCCGGCGGGATGATTGGTGGGTGTCATGGGTTCTCCTTGCCGTACAGCATGGAATGTTTCAGTAAGGCGTGTCGCTCACGCAGATTAGCCTGTGTGCAAATGCGGCCATGTGCTACAGTGGCTGCATTGCTATTCTTATTCCATTTCCATATTAAAGCCCTATCTGTGTCGGCTCCAGCAAATACTCGCAGGACGTACCATTTGTACGCCTGCGTCGCATTTGCCTCGCCTCCTTGATACATTTCTTTGACCTGGGAACGGAATTACTACTGATTATCTCTTTTATTGCAACTCGCAAGTCGGCAAAGGATGTAATAAAAAACTGCAATGAACAGCACAGGGCCGCAGAGGCTTTTTATCTTCCATCGTTTCCCCTTCTTTTTATGAGCGAAAATCCTCCTTCATCCGTGCCGGATCCTGGGCAAGACGAACCTCCTGCAGGGCCGCTTCGTGTGGTGCCGGTGCAAGACAAGGCCACGCACCAGGCATTTTTGCAGCTCCCCTGGCGGCTCTACCAAAACGATCCCAACTGGGTGCCGCCCCTTTTGCTGGAGCAAGAGAAAATCTTTGCTGCCGACAACCCATTCTTCGAGCATGCGCGTTGTGAACGTTGGCTGGCCCTACGCGGCGAGACCCCGGTTGGTCGCATCAGTGCCCAGATCGATCAGCTCCACCTGAAGGAACATCAGGATGGGGCTGGTTTTTTCGGCATGCTGGAGGCGGAAGACCAGGAGCAGACCTTTCAGGTACTTTTTGAGGCGGCGGAATCATGGCTGCGCGAGGCCGGCCTGCGCCGCATCATGGGGCCCTTCAACCTCTCCATCAACCAGGAATGCGGCATGCTGGTCGAAGGTTTTGACACCAGGCCATCCATGCTCATGGGCCATGCCCTGCCGTATATGCCCCGGCGGACGGAGCAGAACGGCTATATCAAGGAGCAGGACCTTATTGCCTACATGATTGCAGCTGATGCCCCGCCCACCGCCATCCGCAGCCTGGTGCTCAGGAAAACCGCAAAGCGCATCAGCACCAGAACCGTGAGCGGCAAGTATTTTCAACAGGAACTGGTCCTGGTCTTTGACATTTTTAACGATGCCTGGGCCGGCAACTGGGGCTTTGTCCCCTTTACTCTGCGTGAGATCGAACAACTGGGCAAAGACCTGAAGCCGGTTTTAAATACGAACTTTGTCCGTATCGCCTCGGTGGATGACGAGCCCGCCGCCTTTATGGTGATTTTGCCCAATATCAATGAGGTGATCGCCGACTTGAACGGCCGTCTCCTGCCCTTTGGCTGGCTGAAGCTGTGGTGGCGCATGACCGTACGCTACCCGAAAAGTGCGCGCATGCTCTTGATGGGGGTGCGCAAGCAGTATCAGGACAGCCTCTTGGGCGCGGGCCTGGCCTACCGGTTGATCTGCGATACCCAGGAGGCGGTGCTCAAGCGCGGCATCAGCCAGGTAGAATTGTCCTGGGTGCTGGAGGGCAATAGCGGCGTGCGCGATATTATCAGGGAATTCGGCGGGGTGGCTTACAAGCGCTACCGCATTTTTGCCAAGGATTTATGACAGGCTCAAGCTCGCGGTCCGGCGGCTACATTGCCATTGTTCTGGCTGCCGACCGGGAAGGGTTGAGCCCGGTTGCAGGTGCGGCCGGGGTCAGTTGCAAGGCACTTGCCCCGGTGGCGGGAAGGCCCATGCTGGAGCGGGTGCTGAGTGCGCTGGCGCAGGCAAGGGAGGTGGAACACTCTCTGGTCTGCGGCCCTTCCGCCAGTATTGTGGCACAGGAACCTGCACTGCAGCAGTTGTTGGGGCCTGCCCAGGTGGGCTGGATAGAACCTGAGGCCAGCCCAAGTTTAAGCGTGCTGGCAGCACTGGAGCATCTGCCCGAGGATGCACCGGTCTTGCTCACCACCTGTGATCATGCCCTCTTGACCAGCGAAATGGTGGATTATTTTTGCAGCAAGGCGCGCAATTTGGGCACAGATGCCGTAGTGGGCCTGGCCCATCACCAGGAGGTGTCGGCCCGTTTTCCGGCTACCCGCCGCACAGCCTATCGTTTCAGCGATGGCGGCTACTGCTCCTGCAATCTCTTTGCCCTGTGCACAGCCCAAGCCAGGCAGGCGCCGCTGTTCTGGCGGCAGGTGGAACAGTTGCGCAAACGCCCCCTGACCATGCTGCGGCAACTGGGCCCGGCCACGGTTACACGCTATTTGCTTGGCCGCCTGAGTCTGAATCAGGCCCTGGACAGCCTGGTTCCGCGCCTCAACTGCAGCGCGGGCGCGGTGCTTCTGCCCTGGGCCGAGGCAGCCATTGATGTGGATAGCGCGGAAGATTGGCAGAATGTGCAGGAGATTGCCGCAGCCTCAGGTGCGTCTAGCCTGTTTGAAACTTCGCAAGTCAGTTGATCCGGGCCTCAGCCAGATCCAGTTCCACCTTGCCGGCCATCCTGGCCGTGCCGCTCAGGCGGATGGGCAGATATGTAGCTGGATCAACAAAAATGCGGATATCTTCTTCCAAACCCATGAGCGAAAAGGCCTCCGTCATGTCGTCAGTTTGCACTTGCTGCGCCGTGATGCGGTAAACCAGGGGCTTGATACGGCCGCTGCGCTCTTGGGCGGGCCCGCTATCCTGCAGGATCCGGTAGGAAACAGCCTGTGCTTCGCCGGTTTCCCTGGTCATTTCGAGCTGAAAGAGCTGCCGGCGGCCAAAGGTGCACAGGGACAGGGAGCGCTCTTGCGGTTCCTGGGCCATGGCCGAGGCCAGCACAATGAGCAGAGCCGGGTCGCTCAGGCTCGTACACTGCGCCGGGCGTTCCGGCAGGGCATACCAGGAAGAGGTCTGCTCCTGCCAGGCTCCAGGCTTGTGCAGTTTTTCTTCCTCGGCTGCAGGCGCAAGTTTGCTGCGGTGTACGCCGTTCTTTTTCCAACAGTATTCCTTGAGCCAGTATTTGCCGGGTTCCTGATTGTAGCGCAGGCGTTTGTACGCCGATCCGGCCTGATCAAACCACAGCCCTTCGCTGTAGCGGCTGTTGCGCAGCAGCCCCTTGATCGACAAACTGGTGCTGAGCATGGCTGCCTGCTCCGGAGGAGGGCCGCAGGCTGCAATCTGCAGCAGCCCGGTCCAGGGTTCAAGTTCGGCCACTTCTGCGGCTGGACCAAGCCGTACGTTTACCCTGAGCGTGGTGCCCAGTTTGGTTCCGCTCAGGCTCAGGGCCGACCAGGGGGCTTTGACAATCTGTATTGCCTGAGTCTGCAAAGGGGGATCGGGAACGCTTGCCGATTCTTGCGTCCGGCCCAGGGTAGGGAGAGCAGGGAGGAGGGCGCTGAGGAACAAGAACAGGGTGACTGTTATAAAAGTGCCGGAAATATGCATGGTACCCACCTGGAACGGGGCAGAATTGAGGAGATTTGGGCCGCAGTTGTGCAATGACGCCGTACAACTCGTTAAGATGATGTTCTCTAGCCCAAACGGCAAGGGCTGGTAGAATGAGAAGGTTTGGCAAAAGTATTTTTCACCGCATTTTTTTATACATGCCTTGGCTATGGCTGCACGTGCCGACCGTGCAATTGGCCGACCGGGGCCGGAAATAACCCTTTCCTCTTGAGAAAAGTTGCGCTACAACTGCCTCGCTTAAGCCTAAATACGTGCCGGTACCGGGCTGAAGGCGGTACAAAAAATTCTTGTACCAGAAT
>JAUNUN010000009.1:3612-57186 GCA_030538155.1 bacterium | reverse complement strand
ATATGCCGCCTGCCATTTCACCATTCTCGCAGCCGTGGCTGCATTTTCGGGCCTTGCGGCCCTTTTGCCGCAATAAGGAATAGTTTGCACATGAAGGCCATCATACTGAGCGCCGGGCAGGGTAAGCGCCTCTTGCCCCTGACCGCGCATCTGCCCAAATGTCTCTTACAGGTGCAGGGTAAAAGCATCCTGGAATGGCAACTGGATACCCTGCTTGCCTGCGGCATCACGGATATCACCGTGGTGGTCGGTTATCAGGCAGACCAGGTGGAGGCGGTCCTGCAGGAGAAGTACCGGCAGACCGCTATCCACACCCTGCTTAATGCCGAATTTGCCGGCACCGACAACCTGGTAAGCTGCTGGCTTGCGCGGGCGGAGATGCAGGAAGATTTCATCCTTTTAAACGGCGATACCCTCTTTGAAGCGGCCATCCTGCGCCAGGTGCTAAAAGAGGCGCAGGCGCCGGTCACGGTTACGGTCAATCAGAAAAACGGCTACGACAGCGACGATATGAAGGTGAGTCTCGCGGCTGACCGTTTACTGCGCATCGGTAAAGACATTCCCCAGGAAGACACCCATGGCGAGTCCATTGGGCTCTTGCTCTTTCGCGGCAATGGGCCGAAGTTCTTTCGGGAGGGCCTGGAAAAGGCGGTCGCCGACACCAGCCTAGTCTGGCGCTGGTTTCTTTCGGTGGTCAATGCCATTGCCCAGGTGGAAGAGGTGCGCGCCTGCCTGATCAACGGCAAGGCCTGGTGTGAGATCGATTATCCGGCTGATCTGGAGTGCGCGCAACAGATCGTGGCAGAGGCCCGCCGCGCCGGCAGGTAGTTCCGCTTCCAGATCAAGGCCCTATCCCCCTATCCGTGCGGTATTTTTGTTCTGAAAGAAGGAGCAAACCGCAACCACAATCTCTTCAAAACATAGCCTGAATACGCAGTGATTCTAGACCGCTACATCCTGCGGGCCATTCTGCAGCCAACGATAGTCATCTGTACCATCCTCGTCTGCATTTTCGCCTCCTTCATGGCGGCCCGCTACTGGGAAGACGCGGCCAACGGCCTCTTATCGGTGGGCGCGGTCTTCACCCTCATTCTTTTGCGGGTGCTGATCGCCCTGGAAGTGCTTCTGCCCACCACACTCTATCTCTCCGTGGTCCTGGCCTTGAGCAACCTGCACGCCAGGGGCGAGATGCTCGCCATGTCGGCAAGCGGCATCACCATGCCGCGCATCAGCAGACCGGTGGTGCTGCTGGCCGTGTTCTGCGGTCTGCTGGTCGGCGTGTTTTCTCTCTATATCCGGCCCTGGGCCTGGACCCAGTTTTTTCTTCTCAAGGCGCAGGCCCAGGCGAATTTTGATTTAAGCCGCATGCAGGACGGTATTTTCTATGAAACCGGGGACGGCAACCGGGTCATTTTCGCCTCCAGCGTTGATGGCCGGCGCACCAGCGCGGAAAACATTTTCGTTCTGATGAAGCAAGGCGGCGGCCTGCGCCTGGTTTATGCCTATGAGGCCGCCCAATACGAAAACAGCGACCATGCCAACCCGGTGGTTGCCCTGCACCAGGGGCGTTTGTACGAATTTTCCGACCAGGAAGACAAGAACCTGGTGCTGGAATTCAAGCGCGCGGCCCTGCTCCTGCAGCCGCACAATCCGCTTTTGCCGGAATACCGGGTCAAGGCTGCACCCCTTGCCGCCTTACACGGTGCCGATACCGAGGAGAAAGGCCTGGAAGAGGTGGCCGAACTGCAGTGGCGGCTGGTAACGCCGCTTTCTTGCATCCTCCTGGCGGTGCTCGCCATCCCGCTCAGCCTTACCTCCAGACGAGGCGGTCAGCAGGCGCGTCTGCCCTTGGCGATCCTCATCTTTGCCGTATCCTACAACCTGGGTGCGCTCACCAAGAAGATGGTGGCCCAGGGCGAGATAGGTGTTTTCCCGGGCGTATTCTGGAGCCAGTTCTTCTTGCTCGTTTGTCTGGCGCTTTTGCTTTGGCGCTCCGCCCGGCTGCGCTTCCGTCGCAGATGATGCACTGACCAGGGCTCGGCCATGAAAATTCTTGATCGCTACATTGGCCGCATCTTTCTGCGCCACTGCCTGCTCATCCTGGCCATTTTAGTGGTGCTGCTCAGCCTCTTGGAGCTGCTCTCCCAACTGGATGAGGTGGGCCGGGGCGGTTTTCGCTTCATCGATGCCGTTCTGGTGGTGCTCCTTACCCTGCCTAAACGCATGCTTGATCTCTTGCCCATCACCACTTTGCTTGGAGGCATCAGCGCCATGGGCTCCCTGGCCGATCATGGCGAACTGGTGGGTATGGAGGCAGGCGGTGTTTCCGCCCTGCGCATCAGTGCCGCCGTGTTGGGCGCAAGTCTGCTCATGTTGGTGGGGGCTTCCCTTTTGGGCGAGTTTGCGGTGCCGCGCATGGAGGTAGAGGCGCGGGCCCGAGAGAGTCGCGCCGGCAGCATGGAACAGGGGCTGACTGTTCTTGGGGATGGCTTCTGGCTGCGCCGGGGCGCATCCTATATTCGGGTGGAACGCATGCTGACGCCTGAGTTGGCCGAGGGTGTGATCATCTTCAGCTTTGACGGGCAGGGCAGGTTACAGTCCTACCTGCAGGCACAACAGGCCCGTTTGGAAAGCGAACGGCTCTGGACCCTGCATGAGGTCAGCCGCAAAATTATTGACCAGGACAACATTATTCAGAGCGATACCGTAACCCTGTTGCCGGTCGAAGACTTTCTCACTTCGGCCCAGGCCGGGGTGCTGGGCACGCCGCCCTACAGCCTGACCACGCCTGATTTGATCCGCTTTATCACAACCTTAGAGGAGAGCGGCCAGAACAGCAGCCAATATGCCACCGCCCTGTGGCGCAAGTTGACCGTGCCTTTGAATACGCTTGTTATGGCGCTTCTGGCCCTGAGTTTCGTCTTTGGCTCCACCCGCAGCATCGGCGCTGGTTTCCGCATGGCCATCGGCTCCTTTGCCGGTATTGTTCTCTATTTTTTTGATCAGATCACGGTGCAGTGGGGCTTGATCTTTGGTTTGCACCCCTTCCTCACCGCAGTGCTGCCTGTGGCCCTGATTGGGCTTGTCGCCTTTATCCGCCTGCGCAAGCTGTTTTGGCGCGGAGCCAGGCAGGGGCTTTCATCTTGATGGTATCAGCCTGAAGAGTTGCGGCTCAGGGCCGTCGATAAAACTCTGGCCATCAGGTGCAAGCAGGCGGCTGCGCACCGTGATGGTCCAGCCATTGCTATCGCTGCTGCTGATGTTTGCGGCAGGTGGGGGGCTTTCTTCATGGATGGCTATGAGATAATACCTGCTCCGTTTTTCCAGCTGTTTTTCAATGGAGGTAATGGAGGGTGCGCCCAGAAGGGGAATGGGGCCGCTGGGGCCGGGCAGGTTAGAACTGATGCAATGGTGGCTGTGACCGCAGAGGATCAACTCCGCCCCATAAGCTTGAAGAAGCGCCCGCAGTTCAGCGCCATCGGTCAGGCCGCGCCTGCGGCTGAGCAGGCCCTGGCCGGGCGGGTGGTGCAGGAGCACAATGCGAAAAAGCCCCTGCCCCTGCAGCAAGGCGAGTATCTGCTGCAGGCGTTCAAGCTGGCTGGTGCCGATGCTGCCCGAAGCCAGGTGTAGGGCGCTGGGCCTAGCCGTGTTCAGGCTGATGAGCACGATGCGGCCCCGCCGCTGCACCAGGGGAAAGAAGACCTCCAGTTCTGCAGGCCGGTGTTCGGCAGCCTGCTGCGCATCACCGCGCAGCCAGGGCAGGAGCAGACCCCAACTCTGCGCCTCTTCCGTGGCCACATACTGGTCGTGATTGCCCAGAACCAGGCTCAAGCCGGCCGGATCGCCCAAGCCTTCCAGCCAGACTCGCGCGGCGGCAAATTCGACGGCCAGGCTCAAGTGGCATAAATCGCCGGTGATGGCGATGTGATCGGCCCCTGTCTGTTGCAGGTCGTTGCCCAGCATGGTAAGCAGGCGCTCATCCTGCCTGAAACGCCGCTTCAGATGCCAGCGTAGTCGACCCAGGATGCGTTTGAAGCGTTTACCTTGCAGATCGCGCAGTTGCAACCTTGCCGTGCAGGCAAGGTGCGGATCGGAAAGGTGGGCCAGCATCCAGGGCTTTCTCTGCTGCGGGCTTTTATGGTCCGCCATTTTTATCATTTTGTGACCATGCCATGAGTCTGTATCTGCATATCTCCCAGTCAAGCTCCATCACCATCTGGGGCATGAGTTCCGGCGAGCGCATGGAACGCCTCCTCGGGCTGAGCGTCATCCCCATAGGGGAAGAGTCCCTTACCGCTCTGCCGCCGGAGGAGCATGTACTCCTCATCCGGGGCGACTACCTCTTTGATGATCGCCTGATCAAGCATCTGGGCGCAACCCCGAACCTGGTTCTCAAACTGGATGGAGTCGCAGGGCAGGTGCTTGCCGCCCATGTCCCGGCCGCTCAGGCCATGCAGGCCCTGGCCCTGCTCGGCGCTACCGAGGCCGCGCCTACCGCCGCCGCTGCGCTCCTGGAAGAAGGGATCCAGATCAGCACCCCGACGGATCTCAGCGTCAATTTCCAGAGCAAGCTGCGCAAGAGCGAGGCCGCCTTTGTCTTGCCCATCACTGCCGAGAGCAAGCCGGCCCTTGAACAGCGCCTCTTTGACTGGTCCTACAAGGGCGTGACCGATCTGGTCACCAAGTGGGCCTGGCCTTGGCCCGCCAAGCAGGTGGTGGCCTGGTGTGTGCGCCTTGGGCTGAAGCCCAACCAGGTGACCTTTGCCGGATTTCTGCTGGTTATACTTGCAGGCCTCTGCTTTGCCAACGGCCAATACGCGCCCGGCCTTGTTGCCGCCTGGCTCATGACCTTTCTTGACACCGTGGACGGCAAACTGGCCCGGGTGACTCTCACTTCCAGCCGTTTTGGCCATTATTTCGACCACATCATTGACATTGTCCATCCGCCGCTGTGGTACATGCTCTGGGGACTAGGCCTGCCTGCCGTCATGGTGGCCGGGCTGAGTATCCCCCTGAGCGGCCATTTTCTGCTGATTCTTGTCTTTTACATTGCCGGGCGATTGGTGGAGGGTAGCTTTCAATGGTTCCTGGGCCGTTTCGGCATCTTCTGCTGGCAGCCGCTTGATTCCTATTTCCGCTTGATTACTGCCCGCCGCAATCCCAACCTGATTTTGCTGACAGTATGTTTTCTGGCCGGGCGGCCGGATCTGGGCCTGGCGGCGGTCACCCTGTGGACGGTTCTGACCACGCTTGCACTCATGGCAAGGCTCGGCTATGCCGCCTATGTGCGCGTCAAGCAGGGTGCGCCGCTTCGCTCTTGGCTGCTTGATGTGGATAAGCCGCCCTATGCGCATACCTTGGCGGCCCGCATCTTCACCGGCCGCAGCAAAGGCTGAGTTTTCGTAGCCACCTTTACAGACACACGAAACTGTTGCGAATTGCGGTCCTCTATAATCCCTTAAGCGGCTTCAATCGCCGCCATCCAGGGGTATTGGCGCAGGAGGCCGGTGCCTCTCAGCAGATGATAGCTTTTGTGGTGCGGTCGCCGGGCGAGGTACAGGCCGCGCTTGCGGAGCTGGCCGGGCAATCGCCTGATCTGTTGATCATCTGCGGTGGCGACGGCACGGTGCAGGCGGTCTTGAGCGCGCTTTTTGTCAAAAAACCCTTTGCTCACCTGCCGCCGCTTGCCGTACTCGCCGCCGGTACCACCAATATGATCGCCGCTGATGCAGGTCTGGCAGGCAACCCTGTCAAGGCTCTGCGGTCTTTACTGACACAGGCAAGCCTTGCCGACATGCGCTGTGTCAAGCGGCCGATCCTGCGTTTGCAGATACCCGGCCAGGAAGACCGCTACGGCATGTTTTTGGGCCTGGCCGCCATCAGCCAGGGCATCCGCTACTACCAGAACCATCTCCACAACCAGGGCTGGCAGGGCCTGCCCGGCATTGTCTTGACCATGGCCCGCTCCCTGGCAGCCGCCATCGTGGGCAGGGGCGCAAGAAAACGCCTGAGTACCAGCCTGAGCCTAAGCAGTCAAAACAGAGTCAGTAAAAACACGCCCGCCGACAAGCAACCGGAACAGAGAGTGGATGCTCTCCTTGGCCTGATCAGCACCCACGAACGGCTGATTTTTGGGCTCAAACCCTTTTGGAGCAGGGCAGCAGACGGCCCCCTGCGCTGCACCTTAGTAGAGGCACAGGCAGGCGGGGCGGCCTGGCGCTTGCCGTTCTTGGCCTTGGGGCAGGCCTGGGCAGCACGAGGCGCGCAGGGCTATCTGTCCTGGAACTGCCAGAGCCTGCAACTTCGGCTTGATGGCCCGCTGGCCCTGGATGGCGAACTCTACTTTTCCGCACATGTGGAGGAGCCAATCCAGGTCAGTTGCGGCGGCAGCCTCAACTTTGTGCGGGGGCTGAAATGAAGCAAAGCCAACTCGCCGCCTGCATTGCCGACCATGCACCCAAGCCTGCCACAAGCATGAGACCTCTGGTTGAGCTGTTGCAGTCCCGCTACGGCACAAATCTGCGCGCCGTGCTCCTCTACGGTTCTTGCCTGCACAGCGGCGATTTGAACGGCCTCTTTGATCTCTATGCCGTGGTAGACAGCTATGAAGCTGCGCATCGAAACAGGTTTGCCGCCCGGCTCAATGCCCTTTTGCCGCCCAATGTCTACTATCTGGAAGCAGAACTTGCTGCGGATGGTGCCGGCGTTCAAAAGCTGCGCGCCAAGTATGCGCTTTTAAGCCTGAATGACCTGAATAAGGGTGTTTCAAGGCGCTGGTTTCACTCCTACCTCTGGGCCCGGTTCTGCCAGCCCACAGCCCTGGCTTGGGTGCGTGATGAGGCCACTGAACAGGAGATATATGCCGCCTTTGCGACGGCTGTCTCTACCTTTATCGGTCGCGTTCTGCCGCTTTTGCCTGCACGTTGGAGTACGCAGGATCTGTGGCAAAAAGGTTTAACCTGGACCTACCGGGCAGAGTTCAGGCCCGAGCGGCCCGAGCGGCAGGCCCAACTCTTCAAGGCCTCCGCCGCCTATTACAGGGCCATTACTCCGCCGGCCCTGACCGGGATAGCAGGTGTCGCGCCTGTGGCAAGAACTGCTGAAACTCAGGAAAACCAGGAATATCAGGTAGAGATTGCCTCATCCAGCCGTACGCTCGCTCGCCTCGCCTGGCGTTTGCGCATCGTGCAGGGCAAGCTGCTCTCCCTGCTCAGGCTGATGAAGGCTGCCTATACCTTTCAGGGCGGGGTGGACTACATCCTCTGGAAGATCGAGCGCCATTCCGGGCTGCGCATGGAGGCCGGCCCCTTTCTCCGCCGTCATCCGCTTTTTGCCCTGTGCACACTTTCCCTGCGTCTGTACCTGAAGGGCGGTGTGCGCTGAATTGCAATCGCAGGCTGGCCGCAATTCTCCGTTGATTGCGCTGATTGCACTAATGCCGCTGGATCACCCTGTTTTTAATGGAAGCACAGATGCGAATCCTGTTCAATTTTTCAGAATGGATTGGTAATGTGTGAGTTTTTTATTATAGTAGCCGAGCCGTAGTTCCAAGTGAAGCAACCACTCCTGTTCATCTCCTGCTGAAAAGGCTGTACCATATGAAGGCCACACCTACTGTGCACGCCTTGCCGCTGCAAATGGATCACCTGAGCACGCTGGCCGAGGCGATGGACTACGCCGCGCAAGGTGATACCGGATACAATTTTTATTCCGGCCGGGGAACTCTTGCAGAGGTTCTGCCCTATACGGTTTTGCGCGATGAGGCGCGCGCTTTGGCGCGCAAGCTCCTCAGCCTGAATATGCCCCGTGGTGCCCGGGTGGCCCTGGTTGCCGCGACCGAGCCCAATTTTGTCCGTTTTTTTTATGCCTGCCAGTATGCGGGCTATGTGCCCGTGCCCTTGCCTGCTAAGGTGAACCTTGGCGGCCAGCAGGAGTACGCAGCCCAGTTGAAGCGCCTGCTTCTCATCTGCCAAGCCGAGGCGGCCATGGCCGGAGACGACTACCTGCCCTATCTTTTGGACGCCGCAGATGGGCTCGCGCTCCGCTTTGCGGGCAATATGCGCACCTTTGTGCAACTGCCCGATGCCGATACCCCCCTCAAGCCGCAGAGGCCGGATGAACTGGCCTACCTGCAGTACACTTCGGGCAGCACCCGTTTTCCCAGGGGCGTGATGATTACCCAGGCTGCGGTGCTGGAAAACGCCAAGGCCATCATCAGCCATGGTGTGCAGTTGCGTCGGGGCGACCGCGCGGTGTCTTGGCTGCCCTTTTATCATGATATGGGTCTGGTCGGTCTTTTACTGGCTCCGCTGGTCGGCCAGATTTCGGTGGACTATCTCAGTACGCGCGACTTTGCCATGCGGCCCCGATTGTGGCTGAAGCTGATGTCGGAAAACCGGGGTACCATCTCCTTTGGTCCGCCCTTCGGCTACGACCTGGCTGCGCGCCGTCTGCGCGACGATGAGATCGGCAACTACGATCTCCATGCCTGGCGGATTGCAGGTGTGGGCGCGGAAATGATCCGCAAGGAGACCCTGGAATTCTTTGCCCAGCGGCTCAAACCTGCCGGTTTTGATTGCCGCGCCTTTCTGCCCTGTTACGGCATGGCGGAGTGCTCGCTGGCCGTCTGCTTCGGCCGCTTGGGCGCGGGTATCGAGGTGGATGAGGTCGATGCCGAGCGGCTGGCCCGTGATCATATGGCCGTACCGCTCAGCAGCGGGGCAGGGGAAAACGGCCGCAGCAACACCTTTATCACCTGCGGCCACCGCCTACCCGGCTATGAGCTGGAGATCAAGGATGAAGAGGGGCAAGTCCTGGATGAGCGGCGCTGCGGCATTCTTCATGTGCGCGGCGCAAGCGTGATGTCCGGCTATTTCGGCAATACCGAGGCCACCAGCGAGGTGCTCTCGCCGGATGGCTGGCTCAATACGGGCGACGTCGCCTACCAGACCGGGGCCGAGGTGGTTATTGTGGGTCGGGCCAAGGACACCATCATCGTCAATGGCCGCAATATCCTACCGCAGGATATCGAGTATCTGGCGGAATCCCAGCCGGGGGTGCGCACCGGCGACAGCACCGCCTTTGCCCTTCCCAATGCACAGGGCTATGATCAGCCTGTCGTTTTGCTGGAATACCGGGAAAAAGACCGGGACAAGCGCCTGCAACTGGTGGCGGCTTTGCACCAGCTCATCCAGCAGGAGATCGGCATTGATTGCCGGGTCGAACTGGTGGACAAGGACGTACTGGTGCGCACCACTTCAGGTAAACCCTCCCGCCATGCCACCAGAAAGGTGTATCTGCGTCTGGTGCAGTCCGGGCAGGAGAAAAGTACAGTCGTCAGCACTGTTCCGGTGGAATCTGTATCGTAAAATGGTGAGAACCATTGCCTTAACCGGTGCTACCGGCTTCATCGGCGGCGCGGTGGCGGCCCGGCTCCTTGGCGCAGGTTATCGGGTGCGGGCCCTGGTGCGGCCTGGATCAGTTCATAAATGCTCGCAACTGCCAGCAAAAATTGAGTGGGTCAAGGGCGATTGCGCAGAAAAGGCAGCCCTGGGAGAGCTGCTTGCAGGTGCGGATAGCCTGATCCACTGTGCAGGCGCGGTGCGCGGTGCCTCGGCCCCTGCCTTTAGCGGCGCCAATGAAGACGGGGTTGCCAGCCTGGCACAGGCGGCACAGGCCCAAAAAAGCCCGCCACGTTTTTTGCTGATTTCCTCTTTAGCTGCCCGTGAACCCCAGCTTTCCCTCTATGCCGCCAGCAAGCGTGCCGGTGAAGAGGCCCTGCGCAGGCTGGGCGAGAATCTTTTCTGGACAGTCTTCCGCCCGGCTGCGGTCTATGGACCGGGCGACCGCGAACTCCTGCCCCTCTTTCAGACCATGTTCCGGGGCATTGCGCCGGTGCTCGGCTCTCCTGCAAGTCGTGTTTCCATGCTCTATGTGGGTGATCTTGCTGCAGCTATCTTGACCTGGCTGGAGCGGCCCGGACTCAATCATGCGGTGAAGCATGCGGTCTACGAGGTGGGCGACGGCCGACCCCAAGGCTACACCTGGCAGGAGATTATCGACATTGCGGCCCAGTGTCGGGGTAAGGGGATCGTCCGTATCATGGTGCCCGACTGGCTGGCCAAAACGCTGGCACAATGTAATCTGGCGGCTGCCGGGCTGAGTGGTCATGCGCCCATGCTGACGCCCTGGAAGGTGCGGGAGTTGCTGCATCCGAACTGGGTGGCGGATAGCGGGCCGCTTACGGCGGCTACAGGGTGGCAGCCCGAGATGGCGCTTGCTGAGGGCATCTGCCGCACCATGGGGCTGGATATGCACAAGGGAATGGCATAGTTTGCCTATTCGTTGTGATCGCTGGGATTTCGTATTTTTTGCATGCGTCACCCTGCCTCGTCAAAACCCACACCTTTATGCCGTGCCTTTTTGTCGCCGGCTGAGACGATCCCACCCTCTCTTTTCAGATGGAAGAAACCCATGACCCGAGATGAAGAGATCCTGCCGCAATTCCAGCTCATCCTCCAGGAGATCATGCCGGAGAAAAAGATCCAGGTGCGTCCTGAACTGGATCTGGTCAGCGATTTGAACCTGGATTCACTCAAAACCATGGAGTTGTTGGAAAAACTTGAGGATGTCTATGATATCTCGATTCCCATCAATATCCTGGCCGATGTGCGCAGTGTGGGTGACTTGGCCCAGGCTGTGCAAAAATTAAGCGCCGGGTAATACGTGCCGCCCCTGCGCAGTTCCATGGCCGCCCTGGCCGGCAGGGCTGGGAAATTTTTCAGGCAGCCGCCGAAGCTGTGCCGGCTCACCCTGACTGCGGCCCTGCTCGCGGCTTTTGGCCTCCATCAGTACCGCGCCTGGCAGGAAGACAGCGCCGAAGGGCCGAGCCTGCCCAGCAATGTGGAACTGGTCATGCACGAGCTCACTGCAACCAGAAGCGCGGCAGGCGCCTTGCAGTGGCGGCTCAGCGCCCGGCAGGCCGGCCAGACCATGCACGAGGACAGCACCCTGCTTGAGGGGGTGCACATGCTCCTGAAAGACAGGCAAGGTAAGGAGATTGTGATCACGGCGGATTCCGGTACACTCCTGGCCCATGGCGATGCCGTCAGTGCCCAATCCAACGTGGAAATCCTGCTGCCCGACGCCACCCGGCTGTACACCGAGGCACTTGTTTACGATGCCGGTAGAGACCTCATCACCAGTACCGATCCGGTCCGGATAGATGCGGGCAAAATCCAAACCACGGGCATGGGCATGCAGATCGAGCTGAGCAAGCGAAGATTTACCCTGCAGGACAGGGTGCGGGCCGTGGCGCAACCATAGCTGCCGGCAAGGCGTCTGCTCACATCATCCGCCCGCCCTTTTCCTGCAACCAGTCACAATAACCCGAAACGAATGCCGCATACGATGGAACGCGTCCTGGCTGCACAAGGTCTGGAAAAATCCTACAAGGGCAGAACCGTGGTGCACGGTGTTGATTTGGAGCTGCGCTCAGGGACGGTAATCGGTCTGCTCGGCCCCAACGGCGCGGGCAAGACCACCACCTTCTACCTGGTGGTGGGCCTGATCGAACCGGACAAGGGGCGCATCCTGCTCGATGGCGAAGACATCACCATGCTGCCCATCTCGGCCCGGGCCCGGGCCGGTATTTCATATCTGCCCCAGGAACAATCGGTATTTCACCGCTTAAGCGTGGCCGACAACCTGATGGCCATCCTGGAGATGATGCCGCTCAGCCCGAATGAGCGCCGCATCCGGCGGGACGAACTCTTGGCCGAACTCAACCTGACGCCGCTTGCCAAACACATGAGCCATACCCTTTCCGGGGGAGAGAAAAGACGGTTGGAGATTGCCCGGGCACTGGTCATCAACCCCTCTTTCATCCTTATGGACGAACCCTTTGCCGGCGTTGATCCGCTGGCGGTCTTCAGTATCCAGAACATCATCCGCCGGCTCAAGGCCAAGGGCATCGGCGTGCTCATTTCCGATCACAATGTGCGGGAAACACTGGGTGTTTGCGACACGGCCTATATCCTTGATCATGGGAAAATTCTGGAGTCAGGCGTGCCGGATATGATCGCCCAAAGCCCGAAGGCGCGTGAAATCTACCTGGGTGAGCAGTTTAGATTGTAAACTTCAACCCGGCTGCAGCGTCAGTGCCGAGACCGCAGGCATACGCAAGGCCTGCCCATCCTGCAGGCGGTAGATATGATCCGCAGCCTCCACTAGGGCATTCTGGTGGGAGATGGCAAGGATGGTCAAGGAGCCGCGGAGCTCTTTAAGCGTTGCGCAGATCTCCGCCTCGCTGGCCGGATCGAGCGCACTGGTGGCCTCATCCAGAATAAGCAACTTAGGTTTGTGGATCAGGGCCCGGGCAATGGTGATACGCTGCCGTTGCCCCCCCGAGAGCCTGCTGCCGCGCTCACCCACAACGGCATCCATCCCGCCCGGCAACTGGGCGACAAAATCCCCGGCCCCTGCAGCCTCCAGGGCCTCTTTCACATCAGCATCGCTGAAGCGCTCATCCCCCAAGGTCACATTAAAGCGCACCGTATCGTGCAGAAGCAGAGTTTCCTGGGGCACATAGCCGATCATCCGCCGCCAGGCCCGCAGCTCGATCTCTGCCAGATCCACGCCGTCGAGCAGCACCCGGCCTTTTTGCGGCGCAAGCAGGCGGGTAACAAGATCGACAACCGTGGTCTTGCCCGCACCCGAAGGCCCGGTCAGAGCGGAAAAGGAGCCGCTGGGAAATTCGAGCGAAAGCCCGCGCAGCACCTGTTTTTCCCCTGAGATGCCGTGGGTGCCGTGAGTCCCGTAGGCAAAGGACACCTGGTCCAGGCGAATGCTCTCTTCAAAGCAGGGGCCCTGCGTGCCTGAGACATCCTCGGGCTCCTCTCCGGTGCGCTTGATCTTTTCGGTCAGCGACCAGTAGGCGCTCTCCGCAATCACCATGTTTTGGTGTTCCTTCTGGGCATTTTGCAGTGATTTCAAGATCTTGATGAGCATGAAGGCCATGGTGATGACCGTGGCCAGCGGGATGCGCCACCAGACAATGGCCACGTAGATGCCGAAGGCGAAAAAGGCGGTGATGAGCGGCTCCTGCAGCGCCTTTAAGGCCTCCTTACTAAAGACCTCCTTTTGCAGAGCCTGGTTGAGGCCGCCTGTCTCCCGCAGCAGCACCCGCGCGGCCATATCTTCCCTGGCCATGGCCTTGAGCGGCTTGATGGACTGCAGGGTATCGGTGAGCAGGGAGAGCAGGCTGTTGAGCAAATTAGTCTGGCGTTGACCGGCCCGTTTGGCCCTGGTCACCAGTTTGCGCAGGATGAAGAGGATGACGAACCCGGCCAGGAGGGCGCTCAAAGTCTCTTTCCAGGCCATGAGCAGGGCTACGATGGTGAAGACTAGGGCGCGCAGCACCTGGGCCAGGGTGCGGATGGCGTAGAGATAGGAGTCTGCAGCCCGGTTGGCCTCGGTGGCAAAGGCATTGCTGAGCGAGCCCACCGGCTGGTTGACGTAGTACTGCCAGCGGCTGGCAAAGAGCGACTTGATGAGCGAGAGCCGCAGGTCGGTGGCTACCTGGGCCACGGTGTAGCCCACCTTTTTATTGGCGATCAAGGCCAGCAGGGCGGTGACCAGGATACCGACGGCAAAGAAGGTCAAGAACACCGCCGGGGTAGGCGTGATGCCGGTAAAGTGGAAAAAGCCGTCCAGCATCTGCTCCAGGGTGGAGGGTGCTTTGCCTGCCTGCGCTTCTGTGCCGCCAAGGTTACTGATGGTGACTCCCAAAAGCGGCAGCAGCATGGAGAGGCCGAAACCCTCGGCCAGCCCGGCGAGGAGCAGGGCGAGCAGGGCGGTTACGCTCTGCTGCGGATAAATCCGGAAAAAGGTACGGATGAGGCGCATTGATGTGCAGCGGGAAAATGCCTGTGGCGCTCGTGGCCTTATGAGCGCTGACTTGGACGAATTGGGAATTTCATGGTTGGCTTGGCCGGCCCTGCTGGTGCAAAAAGAAAAAACTGTTTACGGGATCAGTCCTTTTCGGGCGGCAAAGGCGGTTGCGATTGCTTCCACCTGCTCTGTACTGTGGGCCGCGCTCAGGCTGCAGCGCAGGAGCGCGCCGCCATCGGGGGTTGCAGGCGGCAGCACCATGTTGACATATACGCCCTGATCCAAAAGACCCTGCCAGAGGCGAAAGGCGTCGGCAGGTTTACCCGCGCGCACCGCGATGACCGGGCCGGCCTCCGGGCCGACCTTGTAGCCCATGGCCTTCAGTTTGGCGTAGAGCAGGCGGGCATGTTGCCACAGCAGGGTGCGCCGGAAAGGTTCGGCTGCAAGCACGCGCAGCGCGGCCCTGGTCGAGGCAATGGTGGCCGGAGAAAGCGAGGCGGTGAAGATATAGGGGCGGCTCGCATAGCGGAGAAAATCCAGGCCGTCATGGTTGCTGCTGCAAAAACCGCCGATCGCGCCCAGGCTCTTACTGAAAGTGCCGATGACAAAATCAACCTCGCCTTCTACGCCGCAGGCCTCTGCCAGGCCGCGGCCGTGCTCGCCCAAGACACCGAGGGAATGGGCCTCGTCTACTGCCAGCCAGGCCCCGTACTGCTGTTTAAGGGCGGCAATTTCTTTCAGCGGCGCTTGATCGCCCAGCATACTGTAGATGCCCTCAACCACAATGAGCACATTGGCCTTGCGACCGCCAAGACGGCGCAGGCGCTTTTCCAGATCAGCCACATCGTTGTGGCGGAAACGGATGACCTCGGCACTGCCCATGCGGCAGCCGTCATAGATGCTGGCATGGCAGTCGGCATCCAGGAGGATGACGTCATCCTGGCCTGTCAGTGTGGACAAGAGGGCCAGGTTGGCCAGGTAGCCGGTGGAAAAAACTATGGTGCGCTTGCGGCCGAAAAAGGTGGAGAGTTCCTGCTCCAGCGCCAGATGACCCGCATAGGTGCCGTTGGCCATGCGTGAGCCGGTGGTGCCGGTGCCTTCTTTTTCGGTAGCCTCGCAGGCGGCGGCAATGCAGTCGGGATGAAAGGTGAGACCCAGGTAGTTGTTGGTGCCGGCCAGCAGGGTAGGGCGGCCCTTGATGAGCGCCTCGGTGGGTGACAGGATTTCCTCCATGGTAATATGGAAGAAATCCGGACACTGTGCTGTCATCTCTTCTCTGGCGACGGCCAGGGGATGGAATTTATCGAAAAGGGTCATGGATTCAGAAAAGCGCCATCTGTGCGAGGGAAGGGGCAGGGCTGGTAGCGCCTGAAATACAGACTGTATCTACAGCTCATAACAGTCTGCTGCAGGGCCGCAATCCTTATTCCATTTCCATATCAAAGCCCTATCTGTGTCGGCGTTGATCTGGAAACGGAATTAGTGGCCGAAAGGAAGGGAAAGAGCCGGCTGTCTTTGGTGCAGAGATCTCTGCTTCACAGATCGCCCCGGTCGGAAAAATCGCGGCGGTCTTCCACAAACCAGCTGATGAAACGGGCTAGGCCTTTTTCAAGAAAACGGTCAAAATCCCAGGAATCCTGGGAGAGCAGGTGCCGGTATTCCCGCCGGATGGCAAAGACCTGCGCCTGGCAGGTAGTGCCGTCTTCCAGGGTAACGGTTACTTCGATGCGCTCGTATTTCTCGCCTTCAAATTCATCGAGTTTGGTCAGGAGCTCTTCATCAACGGCGAAGAGTACTCCCGGTACCTGGGCATTGTCCTGGGGCAGAATGCCCGGATATTCGGATTGACTGACCCGGTAGCGCACCCAGTTATCCAGTCTTGCCTTTTTGCCGGGAAAATGTTGTCCGGTGACCGCCTTCATGACCATGGGGGATTGCAGGGTACCGTAACAGAACAAATCAATCTTGTTCATGGAGCGCATACAATAAGAGGAGAGTTAATCAAAGGAGCGCAAAGCGCCCCGCACATGGCCATCCTTATGTGTTGATCTGGTGTACTGTCTTTTTGCGGCCCATCCGTGAAGCGCCGGCTCGCCTTATGTGCCTTATCGGGCTTATGAGAGTTTATGGGGTGGCGAGCCTGCAGAGCGGTCTTTCTTTGCGCTTCAACTTACCCGCAGCGGGCGGCTTCGTCAATCCAAGAGGGATGGGCGGCAGGTAATTCAGTGCGCGCCGCAACAAGATGCTTGCAACCGATATTCGGCGCTTGCCGTTCATGCCCTCGCAGATCCAGCCAGCCTTGCCGGTAGAGGTGCTTTCTGCTGTGCATTTTGCGGCACTTTGGGTATGATGCTCCACTTCAGCAGTCACAACGCCGGTACAGGCTCGCGTGTTGCAAGGTGCTGCAACAACGCTGCTTTGTGGGCCTGGTTTCCGACCAAATCATCTACGAAAGGACGTTTTACAAGGGGTAGCCATGAAACATCTCAAGGAGCAGGATCCGGAAATATATGCGTGCATTCAGCAGGAGGAACTGCGTCAGCACGAAAAAATACGCCTGATCGCTTCGGAAAACTACGTCAGTACAGCGGTCATGGAGGCCACCGGCTCGGTGCTCACCAACAAGTATTCCGAAGGATACGTGGGCAAACGCTACTACGAGGGCCAGCAACTGGTCGACCGGGTCGAGCAACTGGCCATTGACCGCGCCAAGGCGATTTTCGGCGCGGATCATGTCAATGTGCAGCCTTATTCCGGCTCTCCGGCCAACCTGTCGGTGTTTCTCGCCTTTTTAAACCCCGGCGATACCATTCTCGGCATGGCGCTGCCCCACGGCGGCCACCTTACCCACGGGGCCAAGGTGTCCATTTCCGGCAAATATTTCCGGCCGGAATTCTATTCCCTGGATAAGGAGAGCGGCCGGCTCAACTACGATACCGTGCGCAGCCAGGCCCTGGCCTGCAAACCGAAGATTTTGATTGCAGGCTACTCCGCCTATTCGCGCATCCTTGATTTTGAGCGCTTCCGTGCCATTGCCGATGAGTGCGGCGCACTGCTTTTGGTGGACATGGCCCACTTTGCCGGTCTGGTTGCGGGCAAAGTGCATCCCTCGCCGGTGCCCTATGCCGATGTCATCACCACCACCACCCACAAAACCCTGCGCGGACCGCGCGGCGCCATGATCATGTGCAAGGCCGAGCATGCCGGCGCTATTGACAAAGCGGTCTTCCCCGGCACCCAGGGCGGGCCGCACAACCATACCACTGCCGCCATTGCCGTGGCCCTGAAAGAGGCCGACACCGAAGCCTTCCGGCAGTATGCGGCCCAGGTGCTGCGCAATGCCAAGGCCTTGGCCGATACCCTGATCAGCAGGGGATATAACCTAGTTACCGGCGGCACGGAAAACCACCTCATGCTCATTGATTTGACCAATAAGGGCATTTCCGGCAAGACCGCAGCCAGGGCCCTGGATGAGGCCGGCCTGGTCTTGAACTGTAATACCGTGCCCTTTGATACGCGCAAACCCTTTGACCCGAGCGGCATCCGCATGGGTTCTGCCGCGGTCACCTCGCGCGGCTTCAAGGAGGCGCAGATGGAGCAGATCGGCGTGTGGATCGATACGGTTATCCAAAACCACACCGATACCGGCGTACAGGCCAAGGTTGCGGCCGAAATCAAGGAACTTTGCAAGAGTTATCCGGCCCCGGGCCTGGAATATCTGGTCTGATCGTAAAATCGCGACGCCTGAAAAGGCCCGAAGAACGGGCCGTCTCAACATAAAAAAGGAGCATTCTGAAGGGTCTCAGGCTGCTCCTTTTTTTTATGCCCACCCGCTGGTGGGGAATTTTGACCCGGCATTGCAAGAACACCGCTTGACAGGAGACCCGCGCCAAACTAAGCATAAGTCTGTGCTTTCCTGAACTTCTCTGCTTATGCTAAGGGAGCTGCCATGGATACCTCTTTACCGGGAATCTTACTCTCAGGGGCCTCGGGGCTGGTGGGCAGAAATTTCATCCGGGCGGCCAGGGGCAGATACCGGCTCTTCTGCCTGGCCCGGCGCAGCATGGAGGCGGCAGGCGTGCAGCCGGACGCCAATCTGCGCTGGCTGCAGGTGGATATCGGCGAGCGCGACAAACTGCTTGGCTTTGCCGGGCTTTTGGCTGCCTACGGCGGGGTGCAGTACGTGGTCAACCTGGCCGGTTACTATGATTTCACCAACCAGGATCATCCCGAATACAGGCGCACCAATATCCATGGTACCGCCAACATGCTGGATCTGGCCAGGGAGCTTGGGGTAGAGCGCTTCGTCTTTGCCGGCTCACAAGCGGCCTGCCCCTTTGGCGTAGTGGTCAGGGAAGACACAGCGCCAACAGCAAAGATGCCGTACGCACAAAGCAAGCGGGCGGGCGAAGAACTGGTGCAGCAGTATGTGCGGCATTTCCCCTGCACTATTGTCCGCATTGCCGCGGTTTTCAGCGATTGGTGCGAATATCCGCCCCTCTACACCCTGCTGAACAACTGGCTTTCCGGCAAGGTGCTGGAAACGCGCATTTTGGCCGGGCGCGGCCTCTCGGCGGTGCCCTATGTGCATGTGCAGGATCTGGCCCAGTGCCTTTTGCGCATCTTGGAAAAAAGTGCGGCATTGCCGCCGCTTGCCACAGTCAATGCCGGGCCGGACGGCACGGTCACCCATCTGGATCTGTTCCGCATCGCCACCCGCTCCTTTTACGGCAAAAACATCCAGCCGTTTTTCACGCCTGTCTGGCTGCTTAGGCCCATGATCTTGGCGCGCCGCCTTTTGAGCCGGCTGCAGGGTAAAACCGCCTTTGAACAGTTGTGGATGCTGCGCTATGTGGATCAGCAACTGATTGCCGACAGCTCGCTTACCCGCAAGGTACTGTCCTGGCGGCCCACCCCGCGCAAGCATATCCTGAGGCGGCTGGTCTTTTTGATCGAAAACATGCAGAAAAGCCCGGATCTGTGGCGCAGCGCCAATGAGGCCATGCTGCACAAGGCCGCAGACCGACCCGAACTGCTCCTGAACGAGGAACTCTGCGCGGCCCTGGAATCCTGCCGGGATGAGGCCGCAGCCCAACTCGCAGCACGGTTACGGCAAAAGGGTTTGTCAACTCAAGCTGTGGATGATGCTTCCCATCAAGCCTATTTTTGCCTGCTCTGCCAGTTGATCAGCACGGTCATCCGCGCCAGGAACAGGCCGATGATGCAGCAGTATGCCTGCACCATCGCCTTTCAGCCGGTGCTGAGCGGCATGGGCATGCAGGCGGCGAGCGAACGGCTCTTTGCGAGTGGCGAAGAGTTGATCAGCCGCTTGCGGCATCTGCCCCATCTGCACCGCCTGATTGTGCGGGCAGACGAGTACCTGGCCATGATGGTGCACATGGCGGTCGATCAGGTGGAGGATCAGTTCGATGTGCAGCGGCTGCAATCACCGGTGCCGCTGGAGGGTTTTCGCGATATGCCGTCCTTTACCATGGAAGAACTGGATAAGGTCATTCGCCAACTGGAGGGCCTGAGCCGCGAGGCAGCGGCGGGCCTATCCTGGAGCGGGCCGGTGGAGTAGAGCGTTTTCAGGTTTGATCTGAACTGCACCCAGAGCCGGGCAGGCAGCTTCAACTACTCCGCATCGGGGAAAATAGGTGGAACAGATAGCCTGGGCAGATTTAAGGAGCTTCCGCAGGATGCTCCTTTTTTTATGCCGGGTAGCGCCTGTGCCATTACCGAGGTATCAAGACGTCAAGATAAAGCGCTCTGCACCAGCGCTTGCAGATATTGTTTTCAAAGTGCCGCAATAGCCTTCCATACCCAACCAGCCTTCTTCCCTGTTTGATATCCTCTAAAAATCAAAATATTGTGCATGCTTGCCGTTCTTGCTGTGCTCATTCAGCTTGACGCCCGCAGTCTCGCATGCTAACGGTTGTTCCGTTATGGAATAACGAAGGGAGAAGCAAACCAAGGCCCATGAAAAAGGAAACACACAAAAAATCAGCAACAGCGGTACAGGAAAACGCCGCACAAACAAGTGCCGCTAAGGCAGGCACCACGGCCTCTGCAGGTTCTGACGCAGTCCAGGTGCTCCAGGCCTGGCTGGGCGGCAAGGGCGAGCGCCACCAAGTGCTGCATTTGCTCATGGCCATTCAGCAGTACGGTTCCATCAACAAGGCGGCCAAGGTGGTGGGCATGAGCTACAAGGCAGCCTGGGAGCGGGTCGAGGCCCTGAACAATTTATCCCGCCAGGATCTGGTCAGCCGCAAAACCGGCGGCAGCGGCGGCGGCGGTACCGAGCTTACCGAAGCAGGCCTGCTCTTTATCGAGCGTGCAGGCCATTTGCAAAAGGAACTGGGCGGTTTTCTCGCCTTTCTCTGCGCAGAGCCTGAACAGGCCCTGCACACCATAAAAACCTTGAGGAGATTGCAGATGAAAATAAGCGCCCGCAACATTTGGCTGGGTACTGTTGCCAAGATCGAAACCGGTGCGGTCAACACCGTGGTCACCGTGGATCTGCGCGGCGGCGACACGGTAGTGTCGGTAATTACGGAAAACTCGGTGCAGCGCCTGGGCTTGCAGGTGGGGAGCGAAGTGATGACCGTGATCAAGGCCAGTTCCGTCATGCTGGGCCTTGAGATTGATCCTGCCAAGATCTCGGCCCGCAACATCCTGCCCGGCACGGTCAAGCGGATTGAAACCGGGGTCGTCAACGATGTGGTTACCCTTGATCTGGCAGGAGGTAACACGCTGAGTTCGGTCATCACCACCAGCAGCGTCAAACGCTTGGGACTTGCGCTCGGCATGCGCGCCCTGGCGGTGATCAAGGCCTCGGAGGTGATGCTGGCTACGGACTGAAGCCGCATCGCACTCGTATCTTTTCTGCGGTGCCTCAAGATAAACGGGCCGCATCAACTTTCCCTTTCTTCAGGAGTTCTGCTATGTCTCGATTGCATGTTTTCTGTGCGGCCCTTGCGGTGCTTTTACTCGCACCCATGGTTGCCGGCGCGCAAAGCCTCAACATCTCTGTGGCTGCCAGCTTAACCGACGCTACCAATGAGTTGATTGCCCAGTTCAAGGCCGATGGTTACGACATCCAGGTGCTGCCCAACTATGGCCCCTCCGGCACCCTGGCCAAGCAGATCAATGAGGGCGCGCCCACACACCTATTCATCTCCGCCAACCAGAAATGGATGGATTTTCTGCGGGATGAAAAGAACATCGACCCAACTACGGAAAAAATTCTGGTGCGCAACACCCTGGTCTTCACCGGCAAGAAGAACCCAGCTATCAGCAAACTTGAAGATATAACCCAATTGCAGCAGATTGCGATCGGCAGCCCCAAAAGCGTGCCTGCAGGCGAGTATGCCCAGGAGGCCATGACCAAGGCCGGCATTTACCAGCAACTGGCGGATGCCAAAAAACTGGTCCTGGCCAAGGATGTGCGCCAGGCTCTCACCTATGCGGACCGGGGCGAGGTGGATGGGGCCTTTGTCTACAAGACCGATGCGCTTTTGGCTAAAAACGCGGTCATCCTCTTTGAAACCCCGCAGGAGTTATACAAGTCGGTGAGCTATCCCATTGCCCTTACCACCCAAGGTGCTGCCAATGCCGAGGCCAGGGCCTTTTACGAACTGTTGATCGGCGACAAGGGTAAGGCCGTATTTGAGAAGTATGGTTTCAGCGTAGGCAACTAATTCCACTTCCATATCAAAGCGCTATCAGTGTCGGCTTTGGCAAATGCTCCTCGGAATACTGGATGTACGCCTGTGTCGCATTTGCCTCGTCTCCTTGATATCATCTTGGATCTGGAACTGGAATACCCCAAACACAAGAGTAAGCGGGCAGTGCTGCATGAACTTTCTCCAACCAGGCGATCTGGATGCCATCCTGCTCTCACTCAAGGTGGCCACGGCGGCAACGCTTGTGGCCACGCCTGTTGGCCTTGCGGTGTCATGGCTTTTGGTGCATGGCCGCTTTCCCGGCAAAACCTTGCTTGAGGGTGTGGTCAATCTGCCCCTGGTCTTGCCGCCGGTGGTGGTGGGCTATCTCTTACTCCTGCTTTTCGGCAAAAACGGCTGGATCGGCTCCCTTTTACTTGGCTTCAATATTCAGATCATATTTACCCTCACCGGCGCCGTCATTGCCTCGGCGGTGGTCGGTTTTCCGCTCTTGGTGCGCTCCATTCGCCTAGGCATGGAAAGCGTGAGCAGCGATTACCAGCATGCGGCCCGTACGCTGGGGGCCGGCGCCTGGGATGCTTTTTTCACCATCACCCTGCCGCTCTCGGCCAGGGCTGTTTTTGCCGGTATGACCCTGATGTTTGCCCGCAGTCTGGGCGAGTTCGGCGCAACCATTATCCTGGCCGGCAATATTCCGGGCCGCACCCAAACCATACCGCTTGCCATCTACGACTACACCAGCACCCCTGGCGGTGACCGCATGGCCCTTTCCCTGTGCCTGGTGTCCATTGTCCTTTCTTTTGTCGTGCTCCTCATCAGTAACGCGGCCGGCAAATCCATGGAGCAGCGCTAAGCGGTGTAAGCGATGGAACTGGAATGCAGGGTAGAGAAACGACTGGGCAGTTTTTCCTTTCAGGCCGATTTTCAGGCGCAGGGTGCAAAACTGGGCATCTTCGGCCCTTCGGGAAGCGGTAAATCCACCCTGATGCTCCTCCTGGCCGGCCTGCTTCGGCCGGATAGCGGCCGCATCGGCCTGGGCGATACCGTGCTCTACGACAGCGCAGCCAGCATCAATCTGCCGCCGGAAAAGCGCCGTATCGGCGTGGTTTTCCAGCATTCCCGCCTCTTTCCCCATCTGAGTGTGCGCAAGAATTTACTCTACGGCTACAAACGCACGCCAAAGGAGAAGCGCTGTATCGAGCCGGATGAGATTATCCGCGTGCTTGCCCTGGAGCATCTTCTGGAGCGCGGAGTGAATCTGCTCTCCGGCGGGGAGCGGCAGCGCGCGGCCCTAGGCCGCACTGTTCTCAGCTGTCCGCGCCTGATCCTTATGGATGAGCCGCTCACCGGCTTGGATGAAAACCTCAAGCTGCAGATCATCCCCTATCTGAACGAGGTCAGCGCTGCCTTTGGCCTGCCGCTGCTCTTCATCAGCCATTCGCTCTTGGAGATGCGCCTGATGACCGAGCAGGTGCTCTTGGTGGAGGCGGGCAGGGTAAAGGGACTGACCAGCACCGAAATGCTGGCGCAGAAGCTGTGGGGTTCGGGTCGCCAGGGCTATACCAATGTCTTGCGCCTGGGCAAACCACATGAGCAAGATGGCCTTTACGAGTACGACTGGGGCGGTACCCGCCTGCGCCTTACCGAAGGAGCAGATGAGAACGAAAATGTTTTTGAACTGGATGCGCGTGATGTGCTCCTCTTTAAACAACACCCGCAGGCCACCAGTGCCCGCAACCTGCTTTCCTGCCGCGTTGCCGAGCTGAGCCCTTCGGGTAACCGCGTTTTGGTGAATTTGCACTGCGGTGAAAGCTTGCTCAGGGTGCAGATTGTGCCCGAATCGGTGCGTGAACTCGAACTTGCTCCGGGCAGAGAGGTGGTGGCCGCTATCAAGGCTTCTTCCTTTCGGCGTGTACTCTGATTTGGCAGAACGAAAAATACCGCCCAAGATCAGTCAACGCAGCACCGCAGGCTTGGTCGCATTTTCCTCGCCTTCCTGATACAGTTAGCTTGTTTGTACAAAGGGATACTTTTTTGCTGAGCAAACCTGCCCCAATACCCTAACCCGCTTGAATATCATGCGAATTACCTACTCCCCTATTGGTCGCATCCATTCACCTTTCACCAGCTTAGAGGGCATGCCCATCCAGCCCAGGGGCGCGGCCGATGTGGAGGGGCGCATTGAAATCTACCCGCAATTCCGCCAGGGTCTGCGCGATCTGGACGGCTTTTCTCACATCTACGTGCTCAGCCATCTGCACGCTTACAGTAGTCAAAGCGACAACAACTCCCCAGGCGACTATAAGCTCTTGGTCACGCCCTTTCTCGATACCGAACAGCGCGGCCTCTTTGCCACCCGTGCTCCCACGCGGCCCAACCCCATCGGCCTGTCTGTGCTGCGCCTCAAGGCAGTGACTGAAGACGGCGTGCAGGTGTTGGGCATTGATCTTTTGGACGCAACCCCGGTGTTGGACATCAAACCCTATGTGCCGGAATTTGATTTGAACGAAGAATGCCGCAGCGGCTGGCTGGAGGGCAGGGCTAACCGGGCCGACGCGCACAAAAGCGATGGCCGTTTTAGTGCAAACAATGAGGATTAAGAGAAAAAACTGCCGGAAAAAGCTCGGTAAGGGCGCAAAGAGAAAAGGTGGCGAAATCTTCGCCACCTTTTGTATCTATTAAAAAATACGTATGATTACACAGGATTACACGCTCTTGCATGCAACTGTGCATGCAACCACGCAACACCACGAACTGCTTTTGCCTATTTCTTCAGCAGTTTGTAGGGCTGGGCGCGCATGGCCCAGGGAGTTTGCGGGTATTCAGCAACTATCCGGTCGTAGAGAGCGATCAGGTGCTTGACCTCGCGGCTTTCGATATAACGGGCAACGCCCTGCAAATAAATCGCTTCCGGGGTGAAACTGCTCTTCGGGTAGGTGCTGATCAACTGTTCAAAAAGCTTGTCTGCTGTCGGGCGGTCAGGCTGATTGAACTTGGCCTTGCCCATACCCAGAAGGATAAAGGCGATCAGCTCCTGGGGTTCAAGAAAACCGAGCGCGCGCTCATGCTCCTGGCCTTTTTCGTCCAGCACCAGCAGGCACGGCGTCCATTTGACCGTGAACCGGGGTGCGAGTTGGGGGTGATCTGCGGGAATACGGAGGGGAACAACCTGGCTGTTTAAAAACGAGATAACTTCCTGATTTGGGTACGCGACCGCGTCCATCTGTTTGCAGCCGATTCACTGCGGGTTGAAAAAATCCAGGAAAATGAGTTTGTCTTGCTCCTGCGCCTGTTTGAGACCCTGCTCAAACGATTCGATCCAATGGATTGCGGACATGGTGACCTCCTTGTTGATGTGGATCTGTCCGGATAATCACTCATTCTACAGCTTGGCCTAGGGTATGTCCATGCACAAGGAGAAAGTACAGTCTAATCCCACTTCCATCTGAAGGCCTGTCATACCGGCCTGTACTCACCCCTTGCATCACCTTTTGAAATGGCGGAGGTGTTCGGCCGCCTCACGCTCCACCTCGTTTTCAATGCTTGCCGCCACACTGTCTTCCAGCCCATCGCTGTCCGGGGCCTCGGCCAGGGGATGGGTGGGGTAGAGTTCATTGTAGAGCTTTTCCGATTCGGCCGAACCGATCAGCACCAGTTCCTCTCCGTGTTGGAGCGGGATGGTCGGATCCGGGTTGATATCAATATCTTCCCCGCGTTTCACCGCAACCACGCTGCAGCCGGTGCTTTCACGGATGCGGATTTCCGTGAGTTTTTTTCCTTCCAGCTTCGGGCTCAGGGGCACCCGGAAGACATTGAGCCCTTCCGAGAGCATGAGGGTCTGCTCCGGCTTGAGCAGGTTGGTGACCGTGGCGGTCACCAGTGAGCTGAAGGACATCACCAGATTTGCGCCTGCGCGGTGCAGGGTATTGATATTGCGGTCAAAGCTTGATCTGCTGATGATCTGTGCATCCGGCCTGAGGCGGCGGCAGTAGATGGTGAGGTAGATGTTGAGATCGTCATCGTGGGTGGTGATGATGATGGAGGGCGTGGTCTTGATGCCCGCCTGCAAAAGGGTATCCAGATCGGCGGCGCTGCCGTGGACGATGTGCTCGTCTTTTTTGGTGGACATGGGCCGCTTTTCCACCATGCGATAATCGATGCCGCGGGCCTGTAAATTTGCGCCCACGGCCTTGCCGACCCGCCCGCCGCCAAGGATGAGCACCGCATGTTCTTCGGATTTTTCTCCGGCTGCCAGCAGAATCGATTGGTCAAAACGGATGAGCTGTTCCCTCGTACCTGCCAGGATGAGCACGGTGGATTCGCTGATGGGCGTGGTTGGCGTGGGAATCTGGAATTTTCCCTCCTGCCAGATGCCGACGATATTGATGCCTACCATTTCGCGCAGGCGGGTTTCGGCGATGGTCTTGCCCTGCATCCAGGTGCGCATGGCCGGCACCTCGGCAATACGCAGGCGACCGAATTCGCCGATGATGTTGCTGGTCATGCTCACCCCGAGCACACGGCGGCCCAGGGCCTTGCCCAAAAGTCGGGTGAACTGGAACACATGGGTGCTGCCGGCGAGTTTGAGGATATCCACCGAATCGGCCAGGTCGGCATTGGTCACAGTCATCACCGTGTCGCAGGCCTCGCGGATAGTGAAGATGATGTTGGTGGCAACAATGTCATCATTCATCACCACGACCAGGGCGGCCTGATCCACCTGCAGGCGGTGGTAGGTTGCAGGATCGTCCAGTTCGCCGAAAACAACCCGATAGCGCCGGTCGTGCAGTTCCAGCGCCCGGCTCAGCTCGGGCACAACAATGACATAGCTGGTGCCGTATTGGTTGAGTTTTTCAATCAGGTTGATCGCCACATTGTCAAAGTGAGTGAAAATGACATGGTCTTTCAGGGTAGAGGGAACCGTTCGCGGCACTCGGGCCTTGTTCTGCTCATCCAGCCAGGGGGCATAGAAAAATTGGATAAAAGTAAAGGGCAGCATGATCAAGAGTAAAATCATGCCGCTCACCAGAACCAGCACCGAAAAGGCCTTGCCGATATCGCTGGTAAAGGTGATGTCACCATAGCCCAGGGTAGACATGGTGGTAAGCGCCCAGTACAGGCCGGTTATCCAAGAATACTCCCTGCCCTCATGCAGCATGATGAAATGAAACAGGGCTGTGTAGGCTAGGATGAGTACTGTCAGGAAGATGCAGAACTTGATGAGAAAACGGAGGTTGCGGGTGCTTCCCTCCGCCTGCATGACCAGGGAAAGCTGGGTGGCCATTGTTTTGAGCATACGAAGGACCTTTGACTCTGTGATCTATGGGCTTCTGTGGGGTGGAAAAGCGGGAAGGGGTTGCGGCAGCCCGGCAGTCTTTCCGTTTTTCCTTGCATTCACCCTTCCTTGCAGAGGACAATAACGGAAATGTGCATGCCTAAACGGTCTATTCGGTACGAACCTTAGTGAAGCTATAGCCGCCACAACGGCGGCACTCATCATAGACAAGGAGAGAGTAATGATCAAGTTGATAGATAACGATATCACTACCCTGAAGGTGGATGCCATTGTCAATGCGGCCAATGAAAGCCTGCTCGGCGGGGGTGGGGTCGACGGCGCTATTCATCGTGCGGCCGGACCGGAACTGCTGGAAGAATGCAAAAAGATCGGCGGTTGTAAAACCGGAGATGCGGTCATCACCAAGGGCTACAACCTACCGGCAAAGTTTGTCATCCACACCGTAGGCCCGGTATGGAAGGGCGGCGGCAACAACGAGCACTTTTTTTTGGCCGGTTGCTACCGCCGTAGCCTGGAGTTGGCCATTGCCAACAACATCAGCTCCATCGCCTTTCCGGCCATCAGTTGCGGCGCCTACGGTTTCCCTGTGGATGAGGCGGCAGATACCGCCATCGATACCTTGCAGTCCTTCCTCGATAAGAACGGCAAACCTGCAGAGGTCTTTGTGGTCTGCTTCGATGCCCGAGTGCGGGCCGCCTTTACCCAGGCCTTCCGTGGTTTGGATTAGAATGGATTAAGATGGGATAGCATGCAGTGAAAAGCGCACACAAGCTGTAGCGTTTGTTCTTGTCTTGCCGCTGCAGGATGAGCAAGCGCTGTGCCAAGCTAAGCTCCGTCGAAAACACAGCCTGTAGATCGGCTTTCTCACCGATTTTGCGAACAATGCCTCGGTACAGCCAGCCCGAAAAAAACTTCAGCCGCTTGAGTTCACGGCGTATCCGTTTCGCCTGGTGGGTGTGAAAATATCGGTCAACCCACATCAGGGCACAGGGGCCGAGCCGGTTGTAGTTTTTCTTGAGTAAGCCCCCGGTTATAGCGGGGGGCTCCAAAAGTTTGACGGATCCTGCAATACAAAGAAGCCTCCTCCTGCGTGAACCGGCCTGGTATATTTCCTGAGCAGGATATGCCCGGCCGGATTTTTTATGGCTGCTTTATGGTTGTTGCGGCAAAACCAGTACGCTTGCGGCCTGCTCAGGCTGCAGATACTGTTGCGCGAGCTTGCCGATACTTTCCTGCTGCATGGCCGTGAAATCCTGCAGGATGGTTTTGGGCCATTCTAACTGCTCCGGGTGGCGGCTGGATAGGCTGAGCACTGTGTGCAGCCAGTAGGCATTGCTGCGCATCTGCTCCCGGATGGCGGTAAGGGTCGGTTCCTGGGCCCGTTTAAACTCCTCCGCACTCACTCCGTCTTTGGCAAGGTCTGCGGCAACCTGCCGCACTACCTCTGCAAGCTGTTCGGCCTGGGCCGGGTCGATGATGAGGCGGCTTTCCAATAGTCCAAAGTCGCTATCGATTCGGCTGGGCAGGTTGAAGACCTGGGGTGAATACACTGCTCCCAACTCTTCGCGGATCTTCAGCCGCAACCGGTCACCTAGTACATTTGCCAGTATATTGAGGCCGCGGGTGCGGTCGATCTGCCAGAAATCGTCTGTTTTCCAGGCGATCGTAAGCTGAGCTTTGCCCGATGAGCTTGGCGCGGTCAGGCGCAGGGTCTTCCCCTGGGGAAAAACAATAGGTTTTTCCTGCACCGGCTGCTCTTTGACTCGTTTTTCCGCGCCGAAATATGTGCTGAGCAATTGGCGTACCAGAGCCGGATCAACATCACCGACAATAGTGATCTCAAGGGGGCTACTCTTGAAAACAGGCTGCAACCAGCCGCTTATCTGTTCCAAACTGAGAGCCTCCACTTCCTCCCAGGCAGGCATGGTGTAAAAACGGCTGCCTCCGCTCAGGAAAGACTCACCCTTGAGCTGGTGCATGCCCTCAACGGAATGCGCCATCTGCGTGTACATCTGTCTGAGCTGTTCCTTGCCCATGGCAAAGGCATCCGGCCTGAAACCGGGATCGTGCAGGCGCGCATAGAGCAGTTGCAGCAGTAATTCCAGTTCGGAAGAAAGAGCGCCTCCGTTGAAGGAAAAGCTCTCCGGCCCCACGGCAAAATCAAGGGAAACGTTGTGTCCGGCCAGGGCCTGCTGCAACTGCTCGCGGCTCATTGCGGCCGTGCCGCTCTCTTTGATCAGGCCCTGGGCAAGAAGTGCAGCCCCAGGCCATGGTTCACCCTGGCGGCCTTGGCCGAAATGGGCTGTCATGAGGAGCTGATTGGGCTGAAAATCCGTTTTTTTCACATGTGCGACAAGTCCGTTGGCAAACTCCAGACGCTGCACATCGAGGCTGGAATCAGTACTCTCTCGCACAGGATTTTCGTTTTTATCCGGAACCTGCAGGTAGGGAAAGGCGATCTGCTCTCTTTCCTGCCAGGGCGTTATTTCTCCCTGTGCAGTGGTGGTGTACACAACACGCATGGCCTCTTTGGCCTGTTCAGCGCTTACTTCCGGCATGGCTGTGCCGGCCACGCTGACGGTTCGTGGTTCGGGCGGCCACATCTGGTGCAGGGCCTGATTGACAACGCTCAGCGAGCTTTGTTCTAAAAGGGGCACGAAAAGATCATGTTTCTGCTTAGGCGAGAGCGACACTTCCTGTCCGTTGATGCTGCGGATCAGTTCCATGGCAAGTTTGCGGCTGTCGCGGGCATCGGCAGTGCGCATTTCCTTTTCCAGCATGGCCCTGACTTCTTTCTTGCCCCGTTCCAGCTCCGCTAAGGTGAAGCCGTAGCGCAGGCTTTGTTCAAGCACCCGTTGCAGTTGGTGCAAACCTTCTTTCCAGTCAGCCGTCTCGGTGCGGGTTGTCAGCAGGTTGTAGCTGAACTGGCGGATAAAGTTGCCGGAAAAGGCCATGGTTTTAGAAATTTTTCCGCCAGACTCCCGCTCTACCTGTTGCAGACGGTTATTCAGGAGCACAAGGGCCAGATAGCGATGCAGCATGGCGGTCTCCCGCGCCAGGGTGTCTGCTTCTGGTACTTCTGCCTGCACGACTGTGAGATTGACCTCGGTATAGCCGAGTTCCGGCTCTGCCAGGTGGCGCATCTCTACACCTGATGCTTTGGGTGTGCCATAGTCCGGACAGACCGGGTTTGAAGCCGCAGGTGTTTTAAGCTTGGAGAATTGCTCGCGCAACAGACGTTCAACTAGGCTGGTGTCCATGTCGCCGACAACCACCACAAAGAAGTTGTCCGGCCGGTACCAGTTTTCGTAAAAGGCGCGCAAACGGGCGGCATCGGCCTGCCGAAGGGTTTCATCGGTACCAATGGGATCACGCTCGGCAACTAGGGTGCCGGCAAAATCAAAAGCGAGCTGCGCCTTGCGTACCCTTGCTCCGGCTGAATCCCGGTCCCGTTTTTCCGCAAATATAATGCCCCGTTCCCGATCCACCTCTTGTTCCAGGAGCAAAGCGCCCTGGGCAAAATCCGCCAGCACCAGCAGGCCTTCGTCTAGTGTTTTTTTGTCTGCTGCCGGTAAAACAAGCTTGTAGACTGTTCGGTCGTAGCTGGTGTAGGCATTGGTGTCTGCGCCAAAATCCATGCCTATGGACTGGAAATATTCCACCAGCGTACCCGGAGAGTAGTGGCTGGTGCCGTTGAAGAGCATGTGCTCAAGAAAGTGCGCCAGGCCCCGCTGTTCTTCTGTTTCTTGCAGCGAGCCTGCCTGAATGTTCAGATACATGGCGACGCGGTTTCTGGGTTCACTGTTTTTCTTGAGTACATAGCGCAGACCGTTGTCGAGGCGACCAAAAATAAGGGTGGGATCGACCGGTAAATCACTGTACTCGTGCGGCCATCCCTGACTGAAGCAGGCCGGGCTTTGCTGTGTCGGCAGTGCTCTTGTTTTGCCCAAGAGCACATGGGGGAAGAGCAGGGTGCCCGCAAGTATCCACAAAAATACAGGCAGGTGATGGCGGCAAAAGAGTTGTCTCGGCATTGTCGCAAGGCCTCTCATTGGGTACATTGAGTACATTTTGACTGATATAAAACGGTTTTGTATTGAGCTACTATAGGGTGCCGCCTTGCAGGAGACAAGATGAACTTACACGGTAAAAGGGCCCTGGTTCTGGGCGCGGCAAGGGGAATAGGACGCGAAATTGCCCGAGTCCTGGCGAGCCAGGGTGTTTGCTTGGCCTTGCCCTGGTTTGACTGGCCGGAATCGGTTGCAAGCCTTCAGGAGGAGTTCGGCGGAACAGGTCGGCATTTGCTCATGCAGGCAGACCTGCGCCGGGAAGAAGAGGTCGCCGCTGTATGCAGCCAGGTGGCTAGAGATTGGGGCGGCCTTGAAATCGTCATTAACAATATCGAGCGCGGCGGCATGCCGGTGGTGCACGGCGACTACAACCACCCTGTCAACCAGCAGCAATGGCAGTGCGAATTGGAAACCACCCTGCGGGCAAAGTGGTTGATCTGGCGGCATATTTTGCCAATGCTGCGCCGGGCCCAAGAGGCCGCGGTGGTGAATATTTCTTCCATCGCCGGTCTGGTGGGGCGGAGCGGCCCGGCAGCGCTCCTGTTCAGCGACGGTTACAGTCTGGCCAATCGCGCTGTTTCGGCCTTGACTGAACAGTGGGCCCGGGAGGGCGCACCCACCATCCGGGTCAATGAACTGATGTTGGGGTTAATCGACAACCGCCATGGCCCAGGCACCAGAGGCTGGCAAAGCCTGAACTCTGAGGAGCAACATGCGCTTTTAGATCATGTTCTTCTTAAGCGGACAGGCAGGCCTGAAGAGGTGGCCAAAATGGTTCTTTTTCTGGTGCGCGATGCAAAATACTGCACCGGCATGGTCCTGCGGATGGATGGCGGTTATGTACTCGGTGGTGAGAAGGTAGCGGCAATGCCGCCTGGAATTCTGGAATAAGATGAGGTGGTTAGCCGTCCAGAGCCCAGTCAGGGATATGATGGAGCACGTATTCGGTCAGGGTTTGTTTGGATGCGGCATCCTGGCCCTGAACCCCGGCATCGCGCATGACTTCTTCAAAGTCGAACCAGCAGACAGCGTGGTTGGCGTGGTTGTACACCGTCAGAATGCGCCGGTCGGGGTTGTCGATATCTTCTTCTTCCTGAATGGCGGCAACCAACTCAACCGCCTGCTCATAGGGAAGAAAACGAATGCTTTCTTCACTCATACCTTTCCAGCCCGTTTAAGTGAGTGGATCAAGATAACCTCTGGAGCCGGTAAGCAGGATGGCGCTTAGCGAAGCGGCTTGGTAACAGCACCCGAACGGATGCAACGGGTACAGGCGTTAATCTGCCGGGTACCGCCATTGCTGCTGACCGCGCGAACCTTTTGCAGGTTGGGCATCCAGCGGCGACGGGTTTTGTTGTTGGCATGGCTGACACTATTGCCGCTTACAGGGCCTTTTCCACAGATGGCGCAAACGCGTGACATGGTGCATCTCCTTATAAATAAAAATCACGAAACAATCATATTAACCAAAAGGAGGAAAAGAGCAAGAATTTCTTTCAAAACCATTGCCTTCCCGGTGCATTTTGCCTGTATCGTATCCGTCCTGAATCATCGCTTCAGCTTGCACACCACATGTTGCCTCGGCATAATTAGATTGAGTAAACTAATAGTGAACTGGTATAAATGGGCGAGTAGGCGGCAACAGAAGAACAATCCCTGCCTGCCCTTGCGCTTATCCCATTTTCTGCACGTTCATGGAACTTTCCTCGTCCTTTCTTGAAGCAGCTTTTTCCTGGCGTACCCTGCTGGATATCGCCCTGATCAGCACGGCCCTTTTTTTCCTGCAGCGCACCCTGATGCGGCTGGGCACCTGGAAGATCATGGCCGGAATCTTTCTGGCTCTCGTCGTATTTATTGCCGCCAATCTCCTCAATTTGCGGGGGATCGAGTGGATTTATAACAACGTCAGTCATGTGGCCCTGATCGGTCTTATCATTATTTTTCAGCCCGAGTTGAGGAAAGTGCTGGAGCGCGCGGTATGGGCCCCGCCCAGGGCTGCGCAGGCAAGCGATGAACACTTCCCCAAGCTCATTGCCGACTGCCTCGTGGCCATGGCCAAGGACTGTTGCGGCGCGCTTATTGTCTACCCGGGCCGAGAACCAATCGGCGAAAAAACGACCGGCGGCTTTCCCTTGAATGCTGAGCCGAGTTACCCGCTCATCCTCAGTATTTTTGACCCCAATTCACCGGGCCATGATGGCGCTATAATCATTCAGGGCGAGCGTATTGCCCGTTTCGGTGTCCGTCTGCCCATGTCCAGTTCTTCCCGCCTGGCCAACACCTTCGGCACCAGACACCACGCCGCCATGGGCCTTGCCGAGCAGACCGACGCGCTGGCCCTGGTTGTCTCTGAGGAAAGGGGATGGGTTTCCGCCTTTGTTGACGGCCAGATGCTGCCGGTGGAAAACACCGACGAAATCAGTGCGCTCATTGTCAGCCATCTGCAGAATGCAGGCCTGATGCGCAAGAAAAAGAAGGCATGGGCCTTGAGTAAAGCATCCCTTTTCCATGCCATGCTCAGCCTGGTTGTCGCTGCCGCCTTTTCCCTCTCTGTGCTGGATACCACCCGTAATATCGTGGAGCGGAGTGTGGTTGCCGCAGTGGACTACACTGCAGCTGCGGCAGATGGTTCGGTTCTGGTAGGAGACAAGGCCAACGAGGTCAAGCTGCACCTCAGCGGGCCGCTTACGGCCATGGAAAATCTGAGCCAGAGCCCGCCGCATGTGGTGATTGATTTAGGACTCATGGATCAGGGTAAGCATTCCGTGGTGATTACCAGCGAAAACCTGACTCTGCCCAAAAATGTGACTTTGCTCGATGTCTCCCCGGCTCAGCTCAACCTGACTTTGGCGCCCATGGAGGAAAAGAGCATGGCCATCACCCCGCAACTGGTCGGCAAGCTGCCTGCCGGGCTGAAGCTGAAAAAGGTGAGTCTTAAGCCCGAGGAAGTGCTGGTGACCATGCCCAAAACCAAGAACGACCGGGATTCGTTCAAGATCCTGACCACACCGATCTACCTGGATGCCATTTCCACAGACAGCCGCATCTTCTGCGGTATCATTGCTCGGCCGTCGATCCAGCCTGTTGCCAAAAACTGGCCGGATGTCGAGGTGCTGGTGGAAGTGGAGGCCAAAGCGCAGACAGAAGGCGGCAAGAGTTGACGGAAGTTTTTGAACTACTATACTGCCCGTTGAACTTATCCATACCTGATTTCTGGAACGATGCTTATGTCGCCCCGGCCTAAGAAAAAACGTATCTGTGGTGGCCGCTTCTGTGGTAAGGCCTTCAAACCAACGGGCATCAGCCTAGTGGAACTCAAGCAGATTCCCATGCAGCGTGATGAGTTGGAAGCGCTGCGTCTTTGCGACTACAAGGGATTGATCCAGGAGGAGGCCGGAGTGTGCATGGGCGTGTCCAGAGGCACGGTGCAGCGCATCCTGACTTCAGCCCGGCGCAAGGTGGCCGAGGCCCTGAGTACCGGCGGAGCGCTCGTTTTTGAGGAATCACCCTGGGAAGAATCCGAATAATTTCAACTGAGTCTAAGAGCTATGGCCTATACTGTCCTTGTTACCGGCGGCTGCGGTTTTATCGGCGCCAACTTTGTTCGTTTCCTGCTGACCGAACGCCCTAACTGGCGGGTGGTGAATATCGACAAACTCACCTATGCCGGTAATCAGGCCAACTTGGCAGATATGGCCGATAACCCTGCCTATACCTTTGTCCATGGCGACATCTGCGACCAGAACCTGATCAATGAACTCTTTGACCGCCACAAGGTGCAGGCAGTGGTGCATTTTGCCGCAGAATCCCATGTGGATCGCTCCATCACTGGGCCGGACGCCTTTATCCACACCAATATCAACGGTACCTTTGTCCTACTTGAGGCGGCACGGGCCCATTGGCCGGCTAAAGACCAAGCTGCCGTCTGCCGCTTTCTCCATGTCAGCACTGATGAGGTCTACGGCTCCCTGGGCCCCACCGGCTATTTTACCGAGGAAACCCCTTACGATCCGCGCTCGCCCTACTCAGCCTCCAAGGCCTCGTCTGATCATCTGGTACGTGCCTATTTCCACACCTACGGCCTGCCGGTTTTGCTGACCAACTGCTCCAACAACTACGGCCCCTACCAGTTTCCGGAAAAACTGATTCCGCTGGTGCTCAACAATGCCCAGCACGGCAAGCCCCTGCCCATCTATGGCGATGGCCAGAACGTGCGGGACTGGCTCTATGTGGTGGATCACTGCGAGGCCATCACCAAGGTGCTTGAGAGCGGACAAGTGGGCGAATCCTACAATATCGGCGGCCACAACGAGAAAAAGAACCTTGAGATTGTCGAGTTACTCTGCGATCTCCTGGATAAAAAGATTGCGCCCCTGCCAAGCGGCGCTGCCCGCCGCTCCCTTATCACCTTTGTCCGCGACCGGGCCGGTCATGATCGCCGTTACGCCATTGATGCGGGCAAAATAGAGCGGGAACTGGGCTGGAGGCCGCGCTTTACCTTTGAGCAGGGCATGGAGCAGACGGTGGAGTGGTACCTGGCCAACCGCGACTGGATGGACGGTGTGCTCGACGGCTCCTACCAGAGCTACTACGAAAGCATGTATGGCTCGCGTGGAGCGGTTCAAGCCGATAAGGAGTGATTGCCATGCTGGTGAAGCGCACAGCCATTCCCGAGGTGCTCATCCTGGAACCGCAGATTTTTGGTGATGCGCGCGGTTTTTTCTTTGAGAGTTTCAACCTGCGCCGCTGGCAGGAGGCAACCGAGCTGGACACCATTTTTGTCCAGGAAAACCATTCCCGTTCCGTGCGCCATGTTTTGCGCGGCCTGCACTACCAGATTCAGCAGCCGCAGGGTAAGCTGGTGCGGGTGATCAGTGGGGAAGTGTATGATGTGGCGGTGGATCTGCGCCGCAGTTCGCCAACTTTCGGCAAATGGACAGGCATCCATCTCTCAGCAGAGAATAAAAAGCAGTTTTGGGTGCCCGAAGGCTTTGGCCATGGCTTTGTAGTGCTTTCCGAGTCCGCAGAATTTTTGTATCTGACCACGGACTACTACGCGCCTGAACATGAACGCGCCATCATCTGGAATGACAGCGACCTGGCTATTGATTGGCCCCTGAGTGGTGAACCGATCCTGTCGGCCAAGGATCAGGCAGCGCCCCGTTTTCGTGAGGCAGAGTTGTATCCCTGAGGCCAATTGGTCGACAAGGACTATCTGTTCCTGATTCAGAAATGATCCGGCAATGGAGCAAGGTGTGCTTGCTCCACATTGCGTTTATTTCGTTTATTCCGTTTCCTGACCATCCTTGAAATAATCTTTGACCTGGAAGTGGAATAAGAGGGACACATATCTAAAGCAATACAGTTTTCAATGCTGATTAAAAAAGAAAGGACGCCCGAAGGCGTCCTTTCTTTTTGTACTACCGAAGGTGAAAAGCGATCTTAGCCGATCACTGCCAGTACTGCATCCTTGGCTACGGTGTCGCCCGCGCCGCAGGTCAGGGCCTTGACAGTGCCGTCAACAGGAGCGGAGAGGTTGTTTTCCATCTTCATGGCTTCAAGGACAACGACCGGGTCGCCAGCCTTGACGGTTGCACCAACTTCTACCAGATACTTGATGATCATACCAGGCATCGGTGCGGTCAGCGGGGTGCCGCCTTCAACTGCTGCCGCCGGAGCTGCTGCAGGTTTGGCTGCCGGAGCCGCTGCTGCTGCAGGCTTAGCTGCCGGAGCTGCTGCCCTCGGGGCCATGGCTACAGGCTGGAAGTCGCCGGTCGGGTCAACGTCAACGCTGAAGTACTCACCATCAACAAAGACGTTGAAGGTACGGATGTTCTCGGATTTTTCCGGAATCGGCTTGTCGGGAATTTCCATGACTTTGCCGGCCTTGGCCTTGGCAATGAGGGCATCCATGTTCTTCACGTCATCCAGGCTGACCGGCTTGTCGCCAGGCATATCCTTGGTTTTGCCGTACTTCCATTCCAGGAATTTCTTACCGGTGGTCGGGAAAATGGCGTAGGTGATGATATCATCGATATCCTTGGCCACATCGCCGATTTCCTTCTTGGCCTTCTCGAGTTCCGGCTCAAGGATTTCTGCAGGACGTACGGTGATAGGGTTCTCGCCGCGGGCATAACCCTTGAGAGCCTTCTTCTGTACATCGGGGTTGATCGGTGTTGCGGTCTTGCCGTAGAGACCGAAGCACAGATCCTTAACCTGAGCGGTGATCATCTTGTAGCGCTCATCCGGAGTGTCGAAGAGAACGTTGTTCACGGTCTGGATGCCGACGATCTGGCTGGTCGGGGTAACCAGGGGTACCTGGCCCAGGTCTTTTCGTACACGGGGCAGTTCCTTGAATACCTCGTCAATGCGATCCAGGGCATCCATTTCACGCAACTGGTTGACCAAGTTGGAGAGCATGCCGCCCGGGGTCTGGTGCAGAAGCACGTTGATATCGATAACCGACATCTTGGAGGTGTCGAGGAGGTGCTTGTACTTCGGCATAACCTCGCGCTCCAGGATCTCGTTGACGGCGGCCAGTTTGCGGATATCGAAGCCGGTATCGCGGTTGGTGCCGAGCAGAGCCATAACGATCGGCTCAATGGCCGGATGCGAGGTACGCAGCGCATAGGGGCTGACGCAGGTGTCGATGATATCAACCCCGGCCTCGATTGCCTTGAGCATGCTCATGGAAGCCATGCCTGAGGTGTAGTGGCTGTGCAGGTGGATGGGGGTCTTGGTCTGGGCCTTCAGCGCCTTGACCAGGTTGTAGGCATCATACGGTGCGATCAGACCGGCCATGTCCTTGATGCAGATGGAGTCCGCACCCATGTCGTCCAGGGCTTTGGCCTTCTGCACGTAGTAGTCGAGATTATATACATCGCCGCCCAGACGAGGCTCGGTCATGGTGTAGCAGATGCAACCCTGGAAATGCTTGCCTGCCTTTTTAATGCCCTTGACCACGGTTTCGAAGTTCCGATAGTCGTTAAGCGCGTCAAAGGTACGGAATACATCCATGCCGTTCTCGGCTGCGCGCTCAACAAAGGCGGTGGCCAGATCGTCTGCATAGTTGCGATAGCCAACCAGGTTCTGGGCCCGCAGCAGCATGGAGAAGGGGGTCTTTTTGATGTATTTTTTCAAAACACGCAGACGCTCCCAAGGATCTTCCTGCAGGTAGCGGTGCATGGTGTCGAAGGTGGCCCCGCCCCAGGTCTCAATGGCCCAGTAGCCGATCTCGTCCATCTGCTCTGCAACCGGCAGCATGTCTTCGGTGCGGCCGCGGGTAGCAAACAGAGACTGATGGCCATCGCGCAGGCTCAAATCCTGTATCTTGAGGGGATTCTCTGCTGCGGGGCGATCTGCGGCGTAATTCATTGTGGTCATCTTCACTTGATCACTCATTGTCGAATTCTCCTGTGATTCGTTATCGTTGGCGGTGTTAGGATCTTTATCTCAATCAGAACGCTTTCATTTGAATAAGCCGGCGCATGGTCATGATATCCTGCCGTCCAGCCAAAGCCCACATGGGGGGCGGAACAACCGGTATTGCAGCAATGGCCTGCGCGGCAAGCAGGGCCGCTGCTTCCTCTTCCTGCAGATATGCATTCACGGCTGCAAGCGCTGCGACCTTTTTTTTCTTCGAGTCTGCCATTCTTGTATCCTCTGAATGTAGGGTTTAGCCTTTCAGGCAACGTAACAACTGGCCGTACACACAAATTCTACAGTGGAATGTTGCCGTGCTTCTTCATGGGGATGGTATCACGCTTGCCCTGGATGGATTCCAGCGCATTGATGATACGGTACCGTGTTTCAGCCGGCTCAATGACGTCGTCAATGTAACCGCGTTCGGCCGCACAGTAGGGGTTGGAGAAGTTGGTGTTGTACTCTTCTTCCTTCTCTGCCAAAAACGCCTTCGGATCTTCAGCACCTTTTGCACCCTTGGCATAGAGTACTTCAACCGCGCCCTTGGAACCCATTACCGCGATTTCACCGGTGGGCCAGGAATAGTTGATGTCGGTGCGGAGATGCTTGGAAGACATAACGCAGTAAGCGCCGCCATAGGCCTTACGGGTGATGACCGTAACCTTGGGAATGGTGGATTCTGCATAGGCAAACAGGAGTTTCGCGCCGTTTCGGATAACACCGCCGAATTCCTGCTCCGAGCCGGGCAGGAAGCCGGGCACGTCGACAAAGGTGATGACCGGAATATTGAAGCAGTCGCAGAAACGGACAAAGCGCGCGCCCTTGATGGACGAGTTGATGTCCAGAACACCGGCATAGTAGGCTGGCTGGTTGGCCACAATACCTACGCTCTTGCCGTTGTAGCGGGCAAAACCGACCACAATGTTGGGGGCGAAGTTCTTCTTGATCTCAAAGAACACGCCGTTGTCCACCGTTGCCTCGATGACCTTTTTGATGTCATAGGCAGCGTTGGGGTTGTCGGGAATGATGTCGTTGAGTTCCGGGGCCTGCCGGGTGATGGGATCATCACAGGGAACATCCGGAGGGTTCTCCAGGTTGTTCTGGGGCAGATAGGAGAGCAGATCCTTGATGTACTGGATTGCGTCGTCTTCATTCTCGGCTGCGTAGTCGGTAACACCGCTCTTGGTGGTGTGCATGACCGCGCCACCCAACTGCTCGGTGGTGATGTCTTCATGAAGAACAGTCTTGACGACCTTCGGGCCGGTCAGAAACATGTAAGACTGCTGCTTGACCATGATGATGAAGTCGGTCAGGGCAGGGGAGTACACCGCACCACCGGCACAGGGTCCGAAAATGCCGGAGATCTGCGGCACAACGCCCGAGGAGAGAACGTTGCGGGTAAAAATCTCGGTATAACCGGCCAGGGCCTCGATACCTTCCTGGATACGCGCGCCGCCGGAGTCGTTCAGACCGATGACGGGGATGCCATTTTTCATGCCCAAATCCATGACCTTGCAGATTTTTTCTGCCAGAGTGCCGGACAGGGAACCAGCCAAAACGGAAAAATCCTGGGCATAGAGGTAGACCGGGCGGCCGTTGATTCTGCCGTAACCGGTAACGATACCGTCACCGAGGAATTTAACCTTTTCCATGCCGAAGTTATAGCAGCGATGCAGCTTGAAGGCATCGTATTCTTCGAAGCTACCCGGATCGAGCAGGGCCGCGATACGTTCACGGGCTGTTTTTTTGCCCGCTGCGTGAATCTTTTCAATCCTGGCCTTGCCGCCGCCTTCCAGGGATTGGGCGCGTTTCTTTTTCAGCTCCTCTAATTTTGCTTTTGTGCTCATGCTGTCTCCTTACAGGAATTGCAGTGGAATTGCGGTGTCCAAACAAAAAGAGGGGTCTGCTTCAGGAACACGTGCTGCAGCAGACCCTTGACGCTTGCCTATCCTTTAAAGACTTGTTTGCACAACTCGCCCATTTTACCCAGGTTTTCGCAGTGATGAACACCGCTTGCCTTCATGGCTTCGATCTTGGCGGCAGCCGTACCCTTGCCGCCGCTGACGATGGCGCCTGCATGGCCCATGCGCCGCCCCGGAGGAGCGGTCAGCCCGGCGATAAAACCGACAACCGGTTTGTCTGGCATATTCTTCTTGATCCACTCGCAGGCGTCTTCCTCGGCATTGCCGCCGATTTCACCGATCATGACCACAGCCTTGGTTTCGGGATCATCCTTGAAGGCCTTGAGGCAGTCGATGAAGTTGGTGCCGTTGACGGGGTCGCCGCCGATGCCAACACAGGTGGTCTGGCCAAAGCCTACCTGGGTCAACTGATGCACAGCCTCGTAGGTGAGCGTGCCGGAGCGGGAAACAACGCCCCAGGGGCCGCCGGGCTTGACGATGGAACCGGGCATAATGCCGATCTTGCACTCGCCGGGGGTGAGCAGACCGGGGCAGTTCGGCCCGATCAGACGGGTCTGCGGCCGGGTGGACAGATAGTTTTTGACCTTCATCATGTCCAGTACCGGAATACCTTCGGTGATGCAGACTACCAGCTCAATGCCTGCATCGGCAGCTTCCATGATGGAATCAGCGGCAAAGCGGGGGGGAACGAAGATCATGGAGGCATTGGCGCCGGTCTGCTTGCGGGCTTCCTTGACCGTGTTGAAAACCGGGACATCATCCATTTTTTGGCCGCCCTTGCCCGGGGTTACACCGGCAACGACATTGGTGCCATAGGCGATGCAGGCGCGGGTATGGAACATACCTTCCGAACCGGTAATGCCTTGTACGAGTAAACGGGTATTCTTATTGGCGAAGATGCTCATTCTATTCCTCTATCAGTGTGTTGATTACCGTTGAACGATTGAAAACAGTAGACGCAGTCGGCAGGTTTGCCCTTACTTCACGAGCTGCGCAACTTTTTCAGCCGCATCGGCCAGATCCTTGGCCGTGGTCAGGTTCAGGCCGGAATCCGCCAGAATCTTGCGGCCTTCCGCCACGTTGGTGCCTTCCATGCGCACCACTACCGGCACCGACAGGTTCAGTTTGGTGGCAGCGGCAACCACGCCCTGCGCCAGAACATCGCAACGGAGGATTCCACCGAAGACGTTGATGAGGATGCCCTTCACCGCCGGATCCTTCATGATCAGCCGGAAACCGTTCTCAATGGCCTCGGCATTGGCTCCGCCGCCGACATCCAGGAAGTTGGCCGGGGCCGCACCTGCCATCTTGACGATGTCCATGGTGGCCATGGCCAAGCCTGCGCCGTTAACGATGTTGCCGACGTTGCCGTCCAGATTGATGTAGTTGAGGCCATATTTTGCGGCTTCGGCTTCAACCGGATCTTCCTCGTCGATATCGCGCATTTCCAGTACATCGGGATGACGGAAGATGGCGTTGGAATCAAACTCCATCTTGGCGTCCAGAGCGAGGATGTTGCCCTCGGCGGTGATGATCAGCGGGTTGATCTCCACCATGGAGCAGTCGTAATCAACAAAAAGTTTGTAGAGGTTGCGTACCAGGGCGCTCATCTGCTTGTGCAGATCTTTTTCCAGCTCCAGGCCGAAGTTGACCTGATTGAGGTGGAAGCTCTGAATGCCGGTGACCGGGCTGATATTCACGGTGATGATCCGCTCGGGGGTCTTGGCGGCCACTTCTTCGATGTCCATGCCGCCGTCCTGGCTGCAAACAATGGCTACGGTGGCGGTTTCACGATCAGGAATGACGGAGAGATAGAGTTCCTTCTTGATGTTCAGGCCTTCTTCAACCAGTACCTTGCGCACCTTCTTGCCCTGTGCGCCGGTTTGCTTGGTGACCAAAGTCATACCGATGATGGAATCGGCTATGGGCTTGACATCATCCTTGGTCTTGGCCAGCTTGACGCCGCCGCCCTTGCCGCGTCCCCCTGCGTGAACCTGAGCCTTCACCACGACCGGCAGACCGAATTCGCCTGCGATTTGCTCGACTTCCGCCGAGGTGTGGGCGAGTTTGCCCTTGGGGGTGGACACATTGTACTTTCGGAATAGTTCTTTGGCCTGATACTCGTGAATTTTCATAGACGCATCCTTTGTGCGGCGGCTTTGCCCATGGAGATGGACAACCGCCAAGAGAGGTTGAAAGAGACTGCTTCCCAGGTGACCGAGTACGACAAGAGGGCGGAAAATCCGTACACTGCACACTCAAGGGTTGCCCAGTATTACGGCTCGGCCGCATATTGCATGCGGCTCTGCGGGCGCAAGCCCACGCTGGGCGCTTCATGATGAGCAGCAAATGAACAGTGATTCAGCACCCGAAACTCATAAAATACGACTGACTTAACAAAACTTTGCGGCCGGCGTCAAGCCCTAAAGTGCGGAGCAACAGGAAGCTGTGCCGCAACGCTCGACGCTGCTCGCACCTGCCCTGTCGGGCATTGCTCTTGCACTTGACATGGGAGACGATTGCCGGCGGCTACTGTTTCTTTGGCAGTTTTGGTTTGCGCTGGCTCACTCTTTCCACTTCGATCTCCAGGTGGTCAATGACAATACCGGTGTATTTCTGAATGTTGTTGAGTATATAGCTTCTTAGCCCATGCAGGCCGCCCGCCAGGGTCTTGCCAAAAGGCACATCAATGGCCAAGTCGATGCCGTAGCGGCTGCGGCTGATTTTCACCTTGATCTTGCGCACCAGGATATCGTCATCAAACTCATCTACGCAGTGGATGATCATCTGGCTCAAGGCTGCCTCGGAAATAGTGACCGCGCCCGGAATACGTTTCTCGTGGAAGTCGGGCTGAACCACTGATTTTTCGAAAAAACGCGGTTTTCTGCCGCCGTCGCCGCTTTTGGCACCTTTGAAAAAGATGCGAATGGTATCGGTGAGGTTCTGAATAAAGGCCCGCTTGATCTCAATGGCCGGCACCGGAATAACGTGCTTGCCCTCTTCAAAGCGGGATTTGATGGCGTTTTCGATATCCTGCTGGCTGGCGATTTCCTCGATGCGGATAATCTGGCTGATGGGCGGCAGTTCCAGCGCATCCGCGACCCTGGTCACCATTTTTTCGGAAGTGCCCAAAAGCAGGATTTTTTTGATTTTCCGTTCCTGGATGATCCGTACCACTTCCTCCCGGTGCGCCTCATCGGAAAAAAGCGCGGTTTTGATGGCGCTGATGTAGTTTTTTTCCTGCTTGGCCGACTTGCCGGCAAGAATGGTGGTGTCGTGGATGAGCAGGCCGTCATCGATGATGTAGGGCGCATCCAGTTTCTCTGCCAGAAGCTTGGCCCGGAAGCTCTTGCCCGTGCCGCTTTTGCCCACTAGGGCAAAGACTTGAACGCCTTGCAGACGTCCCTTCACCCGGGTGAAAAACTGGTATATTTCCTTCCCGGTCTGGAAGATCCACTGCTGTTCCTTATTCGCTTTTTCAGATACCGCGCTCATAACGCCATTCATTCCTCTTGCGTTTTCGCAGTTATTCCGTTTCCAGACCAAAGAAGATACCAAGGAAGCGAGGAAAATGCGACGCAGGTGTACAAATGAATACTCCGAGAAGCATTTTTCGAAGCCGATACAGATAGGGCTTTGATATGGAATTGGAATTATTCACGCCACCAGGTGTCCAGCCACTGACTGGCGCTGAAATAAAGCGGCAGCGTTTGCGGCCGGCGCAGCCAGGAGGCATAGGCCAAACGGTGGCTGGCCAGGTACCAGTTGGGCACCATATAATACCCATACCACAAAACCCGGTCCAAGGCACGGCAGGCCGTGGTGAGCTTTTCCTGGGTATCGGCATAGATGATCGCCTCAATCAGGGCATCCACCACCGGACTTTTGATGCCGGCCAGGTTGCGCGAACCCGGCTGGTCTGCAGACTGGCTGCTCCAGTAGTCGCGCTGCTCATTGCCTGGCGATTGGGACTGACCATAGACGCTGACCACCATATCAAAGTCAAAATTTTTGACCCGGTCGGTGTAGAGACTGGGGTCGATACTGCGATACTCCACCATGATGCCCAATTTTTTCAGATTGTTGGCATAGGGCGCCATGACTCGTTCAAAGGCGTTGTCCACCAGAAGGACGTCAAAGCGGAAGGGTCGGCCGGCACTGTTTTTTAACACCCCATCCTGTACGCGCCAGCCCGCCTCGTGCAGCAACTCTTTGGCCTGCAGGAGATTTTGGCGCAGGCTTGCGGGCGGCGTGGTGGCAGGCGGGCTCAAGGGCTTGCTGAAAACCTCTGGCGGCAGCTGTGCCCGCCAGGGGTTCAGCAGTTCCAGCTCTGCCTCGCTGGGCAGACCTTCCGCGGCGTAGATGGAGTTGGAAAAGTAGGAGTTGTTGCGGGTGTATTGGGAGAAAAAGAGGCTGGCATTGGTCCATTCAAAATCAAGGGCTAGGCCAAGGGCTTGCCGCACCCGCGCATCCTTAAAAAGCGGTCTTCTGGTATTGAAAACAAAGGCTTGAATGCCGGCATTGTTGTGGTGCGGGATGGTTTTCTTAACCAGTTCGCCGTTGTCAAAGCGGCGACCGCGCATATCGCGTTGCCACTGCTTGGCGATATTGACAGAGGTGAAGTCAAATTCACCGGCCTTGAAGGCCTCTAGGCTGACCACCGGGTCTTTGTAGTATTTGACCGTAATGGTGTCGAAGTTGAACATGCCCCTGCGAGTGGGGTGCTCGCCGGCCCAGTAGTTTGGGTTTTTTTTGTAGCTGATCAGCTTGCCCGGCACCACCTGGGAAATGATATAGGGGCCGCTGCCAACCGGTGCAACCATGCCCTCCGCGCCTGCGGCGTCAAAGTGGTGGGTCGTGTAAAAGGCCTTGTTGAGGACGGGCAACTGTCCGGCAATCATGTGCAGTTCCCGGTTGGGGCGGGCAAAGTGGAAGCGGATGCGGCGCGGGTCCAGAATTTCGGCCCGCTCAATGTCGCGGAAATAAATCTGGTAAAAGGGATGGGCCAGGTTACTCTTGAGCGTGTCCAGGGAAAAGAGCACATCTTCCACCGTAACCGGGCTGCCGTCTGAAAAGGCGGCTTGGCTGTTTATAGTGAAGGTGACGGATTTTTTATCCTCGGCCAGTTCAATATCCTCGGCAATGAGGCCGTATTCGGCAAAGGGCTCGTCCAGGCTTGGAACGGCCAGACTTTCAAAGACATAGCTGGTGAGTCCGGCAGGAGGAACCCCCTTTAGGGTGAAGGGGTTCATCTTGTCAAAGCTGCCGAGGTCGTGTAAGTTGAGATGTCCGCCTGCCTTGGCCTGGGGCGAGGTGTAATCAAAGCGGGTAAAGTCCTTGGGGTATTTGAGCATACCATCGATACTGAGTCCGTGGGCGGCCAAAAGCGTCGACGGCACGGTCAGCAGAAACAGGGCAATAAGAATGCAGTGCTGCAGAAAAAACCGCATAGGATACTCTTCTTAAACTGGGCTGGATTAAATTGGGGAAAGGAGCGGCAGAGTCGCCTCCAACCCACTTGTTTTTTGCGCACAAGTCAGACATTGCAGGCACTATACGCTGCTCGCCACTCCTTGTACAGATTTTCCAACCGCTGCGCACATGCGGCTGAATTCGGGGCGAAAGCGAGCTGGATGAGTGCTGCAAGCCGTTGAGCGGCAACCCGGTGTGGAACGAACTACCGCCTCAATATAATAATAAAATTTACATAGACTTAAACATAGAAACATAGAGTTGTTCCACCTCTATATTGCAGCTGACAAAGTGCAGGTGAACAAAGTACTAGCTGTGTCGCATTTGCGTCACCTGCTTGATTCAGATATTTGATTTGGAACTGGAGTTGTTAGTTATAATTTTGTCTTTTTCATTTTTATCAGGAGCTTGAAACATGGGCAAAACCATCACTGAAAAGATATTCGACGCCCATCTGCGGGATACCCCAACCCCCGGCAATATGGTCTTGGATATTGATGTTATCATGTGCCATGAGATCACCACGCCCATTGCCATCATGGATCTGATGGAAAAGGGCATGGACCGGGTCTGCGACCCCAAGCGCATCAAGGCAGTGATTGACCATGTCACCCCGCCCAAGGATGCCAAGACCGCCATGCAGGCCAAGATTATGCGCGAATGGGCTCGGCGGCACAACATCAAGGATTTTTTTGATATAGGCCGCAATGGCGTCTGCCATGCGCTCTTCCCGGAAAAGGGATTCATCCGCCCGGGCAACACCGTTATCATGGGCGATTCCCATACTTGTACCCACGGTGCCTTCGGCGCTTTTGCTGCAGGTGTGGGCACCACCGATCTTGAGGTGGGCATCCTCAAGGGCGTGTGCGCCTTCCGTGCCCCCCGTTCTCTCAAGGTGGAGGTGAGCGGAACCATACCCAAGGGCGTCTATGCCAAGGATATTATCCTCAATATCATCAAGCAGCTCACGGTAAACGGCGGCACCGACAAGGTGATTGAATTTACCGGTCCGGTAGTCGAGCAGATGGATATGGCCTCCCGCATGACCCTGTGCAATATGGCGGTTGAAGCGGGCGGCACTTCGGGTGTGTGCATGCCTGATCTGGTGACCGCGCAGTATCTCTGGCCTTTTATCAAGGATGAGTACGACTCGCCCGAGGCGGCGGCAGCCGATTACAAGCGCTGGCATTCAGATCCGGACGCTTGGTACGAGCGGGTATTGGAACTGGATGTGAGTACGCTTGAACCACAGGTGACTTTTGGCTACAAGCCCGACAACGTGAAGGATATCGGCGAGATGGCGGGCACACCGGTTGATCAGATCTATATCGGTTCCTGCACCAATGGCCGCATCGAGGATGTGCGGGTGGCGGCCGGCATCATGCGGGGCAAGAAGATTGCCGATACCGTGCGGGCCATTCTGGTGCCGGCAACGCCGGCAGTGTACTCCCAGGCCCTGGATGAGGGGCTGATCAAGATTTTTATGGATAGCGGCTTCTGTGTGCTCAACCCGACCTGCGGCGCCTGTCTAGGCATGAGCAGCGGCGTGCTTGCCGAAGGCGACGTCTGCGCCTCCACCACCAACCGCAACTTCAGCGGCCGCATGGGGAAGGGCGGCATGGTGCACCTGATGAGCCCGGCCAGCGCTGCTGCTGCCGCCGTCACCGGCGTTATTACCGATCCGCGCCCCTATCTTCCGTAAAAGCCCTTAAAGGTGAACATATGAAAACATTCGGCGGCCCAGCAGCCTTTATAGACAGAAACGACATCAATACCGATGAAATCATCCCGGCCCGCTATCTCACCGAGATCAGCAAGGCGGCCCTCAAACCCCATTTACTGGAAGATCTGCATCTGGAAGGGGGTTTTGATCCGCAGTCCGAAGAAATCCAGAGCGCAAGCGTACTGATTACCCGGTCCAACTTCGGCTGCGGTTCTTCGCGTGAGCATGCGGTGTGGGTGCTGGAGGTCAATGGCATCAACGTGGTGGTGGCCGAGAGCTTTGCCCGTATTTTCAGGCAGAATATGTTCAACTGCGGCATCTTGGCGGTTGAACTGGCTAAAAACGACCTGGATCGTTTATTCAAGATGCAGGGCAAGGTGAGCGTGGCGGTTGATCTGGACGCGGAACAACTGACCGCCACCAGCGACAATGGCGTCACCGTTACCTGCTCCTTCAACCTCAACCCCTTTGATAAACAGCTTATTGCCGCAGGCGGCTGGCTCGCCTACGCAGACGCCAAGTATTGAACAAGATATTTTCTCCCATTACCCAGCGGGTCAGCTCAAAAGGCTGGCCCTTTTTTTATGGTGCCAGACCGGCTGACAACGGCTTAAGGGCACAGATGAACCGGCCTGTTTGTAATTTCCTCGGCGATTCAGGTGTGTCGTACCTGGCCTCAGCATGGAAAAATCAGGAATTGCAAAATTCCCATATAATACTACCTTGGCTTTGTATACAATATGACTGACTCATCATGAAGCTTTGATGGACCCTTATTTTCTGGCAAGCCGTGGTTACCACGTTGAAATTCTTCATAAATATTTTTTTAATTGCACTGCTGCAATTTACGGTTGCCGTCCGTCCCCTTTGTGCAGAAGAGCAGGAATCTGTGCTCGTGATAAAGGTTTCCTTTCTGTTGAATTTTCTTAAATTCACCCAATGGCCGCCAAGTGCTTTTCCAACGCCTGATCAGCAATTGGTCCTGGTGGTAATCGGCGATACGCCCATAGTCGTGCAAATCAAGGAAAATCTGGCAGGGCAGCTCATCCAGGACAAGACCGTGCAGGTCGTTGTGTATGCCAATGTGCAGCTTTGGCAACAGGCGGGCACCATGCCGCATGCCCTCTTTGTCAGTCAGGATATGTCCAGGAAGTGGAAGGAAATTTCAGCCCTTGTGGCGGCAACTCCTGTATTGACCATGGCCGATTTTCCGGATTTCTGCACCCAGGGAGGGATTCTCAACCTGGTGCGCGACGGCGACAGCATCCGCTTTGAAGCAAACCCTGAAGCCGCTAAAAAGGTATCCCTGAGGCTGAATGCGCAGATGCTCCAGCTAGCTGAGATTGTTTCAACCCAAAGGAACCATCTACCATGACGCAACTAAAAAAATATGCCGCAAGGCATCTTCACCTGGGGCTGATAGCGGTCGCTGTAGGGCTGATAACAGTCACACTGGGAGCGGGTGTTAGTGCAGGATTTACAAAAACAGCTCATGCCCACTCGCATTACCTGTCTATGGGCCTTGAGCAGTTGATGGCCATTCCGGTCTATGCCGCTTCCAAGCATACGCAAAGCACCAGTGAGGCACCCAGTCTTGTTACCATTGTCACCAAGGATGAAATTCAACGCTACGGCTACCGGAATCTGGGCGAGTTGTTGCAGGCGGTGCCTGGTTTCTATGTCTCCCAAAACCGCGGCTCCACCGGTTTTGTGGGTACCCGAGGCATCAACCGCAGTACCGACTATGGCGCGCGTTTTCTCCTGCAGATGGATGGCCATCGCCTGACCGAACCCGTGTACGGCACCCTGCCCAATCAGCAGGATTTTCCCCTTGATCTGGATTTGATCGAGCGGGTGGAAATTGTGCGCGGCCCCGGCTCATCACTCTACGGCAGCAATGCCTTTTTCGGCATCATCAACGTGATTACCCGCAAGGGCAAAGATATAGATGGTGTGGAGGCAGCGCTCTCTACCGGCAGTCTGAGCACGAACAGCGGCCGCCTCAGCTATGGCACGGAAACAAAGGGAGGCGCGGAAGTCCTTCTTTCAGGCACCCTGTACGGCAGCAGCGGCAACAGTGATCTGTATTTCGCCGAATTCGACAACCCGGCGGGCGGCAGCGACGGTCATGCCCGCGGCATTGATGCCGATCATACCGGCAACGTATTCGGCCGCTTCAGCTACCAGGGTTTCAGTTTGACTACGGGCTATGCCGACCGGGAAAAACAGATACCATCCGGCCGCTTTAACGCTATTCTTGGTGATCCCACCAACAGCAACCGGGAAAAACGCATTTTTACCATCGCCGAATACAGCCACACCTTGCCCGCCAACTGGGAATTACTGGGCCGCGCCTCCTTTGACCGTTACTTGTACGAAGGCAATATCCCCATGCTGTCCAGAGGGGGAGAACCCTTTGACTACAAGACCGATATCGATGCCCGCTGGCTCAGGGGAGAATTGCAGGCAAGCCGCACCTTTGCGGAACGCCACCGGCTGACCGTGGGTGGAGAATACCACTCTGTTTATGATTTGAATGCGCATCTCTACTATACTGCACAGGGATATTTCCAGGGCGATCGCTACAAAACCGATACCCGCTTTGCCAGCTTGGGCCTGTATATTCAGGATGAGTTCAGGGTAAGCGAGGAAGTCCTCATCAATATGGGGCTGCGCCTGGACAACTACGACTCCTTTGGCGAAACCATCAACCCTCGTCTGGGCCTGATCTATACGCCCTGGAAGAAAACGACCTTCAAACTCCTTTATGGAACGGCCTTCCGCGCGCCGGTTTTGAGCGAGATGTTCTACCAGATTCCGGACGATGACCGGAATATCAACTCCTTCCTCGATCCGGAAAAAATTACCTCCTATGAAGGCATCTGGGAGCAGCGCTACAGCCCATGGCTACGGAGTACGCTCTCCCTCTATCGCAATGAAATTCGCGATATTATAGAATTTTCCCCCAACGCCGACACCATCACCACCTACTACTATGTCAATATGGGTAAAATATCCGTCAACGGGATGGAGGTAGCGCTCGATGCGGGTAAGGAGCAGGGGCTGCGCGGACGTTTGAGTTACAGCTATGCGGATGTCGAGGTCGAGCACGCGGGCCTGGCCACGGATAACTCACCCAAACATCTTATTAAGGGCAAGGTGCTGATTCCCCTGGGCTCTGACCGCTACACTGCAGCCCTTGAAGCGCATTATGTCAGCTCGCGCTATGATGCATGGAGAGAAGAGGCGGATGACTACTGGGTCGCCAATATGAACCTCTTTGCACAACCCTTGGGCGACCAGCTTGATCTTTCCTTTGGCGTGTATAATCTTTTTGACAAACAATATGTTGATCCGGCCGGTTCGCCCCCCTTCCAGACCGAGCAGGATGGTAGGACTGTTCGTTTCAAGCTCACCTATCGGTTTTAGGCGATATTTTCGACCAAGTATTTGCCGGTCAGATGCCAATCAGAGCCGTGAGGGTAATCAGAACAGGCGGGACAAGAGCCCAAGGTTGGTGCTGAAAAAATTACCGCCCCTTGCGCTTGAGCTGCGGCAGAGTAGAAGTGCTGCACCCCAATTCCATGGATAGACCGACGCAGGCAGGGCGTTGAGCTGAATATATGTGAAGTGGCAGTGGACAGAGCCGGGGATGGCCGCCCTTGAGTGACCGTTGATGGGTAAAGAACATCCGGTTTTTCAGAGCTGGAGCTGCGGCACGATGACAAATGATTCGGTAAATCTCAGGCAGGTGGTATAGGCCCTCTCCGATGCGCTTGATCTGGTGGGCGTGGATGATGTAGCCCACGGCAAGCGGATGGGCATCATGGCCTTGGAGTGTGGTCGAGTGCTGCATATGGGCAAGAACGAGCGCAGCTTTCTCTTTGAACCGGGGCTCTTGCACGAGGTCAGCGTCTCTTCGACCCGCACCCACAAACACCTGATAGATGAATTTGAATGGGAAGGCTCGCAGCAGCACGCGGATACCGGCTGTGTACTTCTGAGCACCTTTGCTCCCTTTGCCCATGGCCCAGCCTGTGTGGTACCACCATACCCGCTGGGACCAGATTCAAGGCTCTCAGGCTGGAGCCGCATATCGCCCGTCAGGCCACCTGATCCTCCTCTGCGACCGGGTTGACGCCCTGGCAGCTCCTTTTTACGCCAAAGGACGCATCCTTGAGCAGAAGAATACCATTCGCGAGGTCATTGCCCGCGGTGCCGGGGAATATTTTGATCCGGAACTGGCGGCCTTGTTCCACGAAATTTCGCGGCACGAACATTTCTGGCGTTTTAGTGAGCCCCATGTCATCCAGGACTATCTCCACCGGCAACTTGAAAACAACCGTCCCCACCTGATCGGTATCGACGAACTCAAGCAGCTCTCCCTGATTTCCTTCCGCATTGTCGATGCGAAAAGCCCATATACGGCCAGCTATTCCTTGGGTGTGTCCCGGCTGTCATACTTTTTTGCGGAACGCTTGGGCGTAAGCGCCCTTGATTGCGATAAAATCGAAATTGTCGGACTCCTGCACGATCTGGGCAAACTGCGCATCGCCGATGAACTCCTGGAAAAGCCCACTGGGCTGGATGACAACGAACGCCGGACCATGAACACCCATGCTTTGAAACCTACCTGATTTTACGCAATATCAGCGGCTTTGGCGATATTACCCGTTGGGCCGCCTACCATCACGAAGAACCGGACGGCTCAGGCTATCCCTTTCACGTGCAGGCAAGCGAGATGTCCTTTGAGGCCCGTATTCTGCGGGTTGCCGATATCTTCCCGGCCATGTGTCAAAATCGGCCCTACCGCAAGGGCTTGGATGCCGAGGGTATTGCCGCCTTTATCGGCAAGCTTTCGCAGCAGGGCCGGGTGGATGAGGAAGTGGCGGCCCTGGCCTGTGCTTGCTGTCGTGAGGCCATACAGATGGCGCGGGCCTGATTCGCAGGCCATAGTCCATTCCATTTCCCTATTCTCTATCAAAGCCCTATCTGTGTCGGCTCCAGCAAATGCCGGCAGTACGTACCTGTATGTACGCCTGCGCCGCATTTGCCTCGCCTCCTTGATACATTTCCGTTGATCCGGAACTGGAATAAGGGTGTCTGTGCGGGCTTTGGAAAACTCCGCAATTAACTCCATTTTCCGGCTTCCCGCGCCATTTTCGTTTCCATTCCCATCTCACTTCTGTTTCTCACTACCCCGGATCGCCCTGATGAGTTCGGTTGCGCCGGCGGTTTTCGTCAACGTGGTTTCCGCGCCGACGCTGTGCATGTGTTCCGAAATATACGGATCCTGATGCATGGACAGGCCGATCACCCGCACGGCGGGGAATTCCTTTTTCATCAGCTTGGTTGCTTCGATGCCGCTCATGACCGGCATGGAAATATCCATCAGCACTACATCCGGATGGAGCAGCCGCGTCTGGTCCAGCGCCTCCTGTCCATTGGCCGCCCCACCAATCACCGTGATGCCGGGCTGGGATGCAAGCAGATTAATCAGGCCTCTGCGCATGAGGCGATGGTCATCCACCACTAGAACGCGTTTCTGATATTCCGAGGCCTCCCAGGATGTGGTTGCGGGAACGAGGATACGGTCGCTCGCCCTACGCCCATAAGTAATGCTGCTGTCTTTGGCGGCCGTCGGCAATTCTAAAGTAAAGCGGCTGCCTTTGCCGGGTGTGCTCTCTATTTCAAATTTGCCGCCCATATACTTGGTCCGTTCCTGAATCGTCATCAAACCAAAGCCGGCCGTACTGTCGGATAGCATGGCCGGATCAAAGCCCAGACCCTCATCACTGACCACGAGACTGAGCGTATCGGCCGATTCCGCGAGGCTTATGTGGGCAGATCTAGTTTGAGCGTGCTTGACTATATTGTACAGGAGTTCTTGCGCGGACCGGAAAATGAACTGTTTCATTGCAAGATTGCTGATCTGCGGTTCACCCACCATATCTATGGTCACCACCAGTTGGAATCGTTCTTTCTTCCTTGCTGCCAGCCAGCGCAGTCCAGCGGCAAGGTCGGCGTGGCGGAGCACAGGTGGACTCATTTCGCCGGAAAGATAACGGGTTTTTCCAATAGCTGATTGCAAGAG
>JAUNUN010000009.1:0-3602 GCA_030538155.1 bacterium | reverse complement strand
AAGAGCCGGTCAACATCGGCAAGCAAGGGTGCATCCGGCAGAGTTCTGACCAAGGTCTGTATCTGAACCTGGGCTGCGCCAATGATTTGTTGCAGATCATCATGCAAGAGAGCGGCAAAATTGCGCCGCTCATTCTCTTCCACCTCAACCAACTGGGCAGTTAGGGAACGGAGCTGTTCCGTTTTACGCTCGGCCGCTGCAGTTCGAGCCTGCACCAGGGCATCAAGGTGATCATTGATCCGGCGCAACTCCTGCTCGGTTATTTTTTGCTGGGAAATGTCCTGTACTACAACGATAGCACCGGCAATTTTGCCGTCGTTTGCCCTCACCGGCACTGCGGAAATGAGGTGCCATTGCAGCCTGTCGTCATCATCTCGAAAGCACCCTTCCAAGCCATAGGTAGAGATGCCGCGCAGTGCCTGGGGCCCTGGCCAGAATTCCGGAGAGATCGTATTTCCTTGTGGATCAAAAAAGGATATTCTTACGGATGCCCGTGGATCGATCGAGGGCATGGTCTTGCCAACGTACTGATTCATAATGCTATTGCGCATGGTGATGTTGCCGTTATGGTCTAACACGACAAAGCCGACAGGAATTTTTTCGAGGATTGTAATAATTTTTGCGGATTTCTTCTGCAATTCCTGCTCTGCTTTCTTCCTTTCGGTAATGTCGCTTGCTGTTCCAATCCATTCTATAATGCTGCCTTTGTCATCCAGTATCGGCACCGCTCGTGAATGCGCCCACCCAAGGGAACCATCCGGGCGAATAACCCGGTGCTCCAATTTAAAGAGCTGTTTTTTTCTGATAGCTTTCTGAATAGATGCCCACATACGGGAATGGTCTTCCGGATGAAGATAGGTATCGATCCATGTGCTGCTTGGTTGAGCGGTGTCTACAACAAAGTCGTTACCGATCAGCTGCCTCATCTCCTGCCAATCCGCACTCATTTGATAGACGGCTTCGGAGCTGGTTTGAATGTAGGCGCGCAGCCGTTTTTCATTTTCAATAATTTTTCGATCCGCATCCTGGCGTATCTGGATCAGTTGTAGGTTGGTACCGATTTTTGCCAGTAATTCTTTGGGAGAAAAAGGCTTGATAATATAGTCGTCAGCACCGGTGTCCACTCCTTCAATGTAGGCTTCTTCTCCAGCCCGGGCGGAAATGATGATGATCGGGATGCCTCTGGTCTTTTCATGTTCGCGCAGATGTGCGATCAGTTCCAGGCCGTCCATGACCGGCATCATGATATCTGTCAGCACCAGATCCGGGGGATGGGCCATGGCCGCCTGCAGGGCATCTGCCCCATTCGCCACCGCCTCCACCTGCCAGCAGGGTCTTAGCAGCTTGACCAGATACCGGCGCATATCGGTGTTGTCGTCCACAACCAGAATTTTTTTGCTGGTATCTGTGGCTTTCTCCGGGCAGCGAAAGGGTACGCCGTGTGCAGTACTGATGCTGTCCTCCCAGACGCTGCCTTCAATGAGGTTGTTCGGCAGCCAGCGCAGGGCTTCTTCTATATAGGCGTTTGAGGCGTTCGCACTTTGGATAGTGGTCGACAAGGATGGCGGGCTGCTTTCCTGCTCGACCTGATCCTGGGGCAGATGTTGTTTGCCCAGAGGAATGCGCACCAGAAACGTACTGCCTTCGTCCACCCGGCTCTCTACCGTTATGGTGCCGCCATGGCGGTCAACCAGCTCTTTCACCAGCGCATTGCCGATGCCGGAGCCCTCATGGCTGCGGGAACGCGCCTGTTTGATGCGGTGAAAACGGGTGAAGAGATGGGGCAGTTCTTCTGCCGCAATGCCGGTACCGGTGTCGAGCACAGCCAGTTCCACTACTTTCCCCGCCTGCTGCAAGGCAACCTCTATTCCGCCCTCAAAGGTGAACTTAAAGGCATTGGAGAGCAGGTTGAGCACGATTTTTTCCCACATGTCGGTGTCGACGTACACCGGCTCTGCCAGGGGCGGGCAGTAGATATTGAACGACAGGCCCGCCTTTTCGATGGCGGAGCGGAACATACTGGCCAGATCAATGGTCAGGGCAGCAAGGTCAACAGGCCGGTAGCTCGCCTTGATACGGTCGGCTTCGATGCGGGAGAAATCGAGCAAGGTGTTGACCAGTTTGAGAAGGCGTAAGGCATTGCGGTGCAGGATGTGGAGATCTTCACCTGCAAGGAAGGGGTGCGGCAGGACAAAGGCATCCTCAAGCGAGGCCAGCATCAGGGTGAGCGGGGTGCGGAACTCGTGGCTGACATTGGCAAAAAAGTCGGTCTTGGCGCGGTCGATTTCAGCCAGAGATTCCGCCCTTTTGCGTTCATATTCATAGGCCGCCGCTCTGGACAGGGCGCTTGAGAGCTGGTCGGCAACTAGGTGTAGGAAGCTGTGATAGGCCTTGTCAAAGGCAAGACGCGGGCTGATGCCGGCCACAAAAAAACCGAAGATATTCTGCTGCTGTTCCTGATGTATGGGCAGAATCAAGACCTGGCTGGGGTGCTCCGGCCAAGTGCCGCCGGGCAGTAAGTCGTAGGCATTGCCCAGATGTTCCAGCAGGAGATAGGGTTTCTGGGGGGTTCCCAGCAGTGCGGCTAGGGGCCAGGCTTGATCCCCGGCAGAGAGATCAATCTGCTTTGGGCTCAGGTCGCTCCCAACCTGAATATTGACGGCAGCCTCCAATACAGCGCTGTGGTTGTCGGCATTAAAACGGTAGATGAGGCCGAAAGGCAGGTCGGTCGGGTGCAGGGTCAGGGTGTCTGCCGCCAGGCTAAGAACCTGGGGCTGAGTGCCGGCAGCGCCCGCATGGGCGGCAAGATCGTTTAATATAATCAAGCGCCGTGCGGAAATGATCTGCTGAGTGGTTTCAGTAACCGCGCAAAAAACACCGCCAATGCCGCCGGTTTCGTCGCTGATCGGGCTGTAAGAAAAGGTAAAATAACATTCCTCCACATAACCGTATCGATCCAAGGGCAGCATGCGGTTTTCAGACCAGGTGGCCTTGCCCTCCTGCATCACGCCTTCCAACATGGGGCCGATGATGTGCCAGACATCATCCCAGGCCTCACGTCCCCGCCTGCCCATGGCCGCCGGGTGTTTCGAGTTGCCGAGCATGGGCCGGTAGGCGTCGTTGTAGAGCATAACCAGCTCCGGCCCCCACCAGAGCAGGATGGGGAAGTGCGAGTGCAGACAGATGCTCAGAGCGGTGCGCAGACTCTGCGGCCAGGTGGCAGGAGGCCCCAGGGGCGTTTGAGCCCAGTCGATACTGCGAATCAACTCGGCCATTTCACCGGGTGCATCCAGAAAATCAGTCGAGTTGTGTACTGCGAAAAGGTTTACTTGTGTCATCGCAATATTCCTCGGTTGAGGGACGGGGCCGGGCGGAAAGCTCGATTCATCCCTGGTTCCGGTTATGCTGATTTCAGAATAAAGCCTCTCTGTATCGGCACCGGAAAATACGCAGGGACATATTGTCCTTCCCTGCCTGTATTGTGGCTTGGGGTTGGAAGCATAGGTGGAAAAATTCGCTTTTGCCTTTTGCATAAAGATTACTGTTTATAGCCATAATGGCTGCCAGTAGGCCTTAAAAGACCTGCCCCTTTGCAAACATGG
>JAUNUN010000066.1 GCA_030538155.1 bacterium | reverse complement strand
TCGTTAGGTTCGTTAGGTTCGTTGTCACCAATTTCATTTAATGAACTTTCCAGATCCGTATTTCTTAATTGCTGAATATTTTGAATAACAATGCGATTATGCTCTATAAAAACCTCATTCATATACAAGTTGCTAATTTCAGTAACACTTCCTTGCATTTTTACGGATCCATTTTCAATCCATATAACTTCATCACAAAGTGCGCGCACAGCATCAATTGAGTGGCTTACAAAAAGTACCGTGCAACCGCGTTGCATCAGGCTACGCATTTTGGCCATAGATTTGTGTTGAAACCATGAATCACCCACACTCAGTGCTTCATCTACAACCAAAATGTCAGGATCCACATGTACTGCAACTGCAAAGGCCAGGCGTGCGAACATGCCGCTGGAATAAGTTTTAACAGGTTGACGAATAAAATCGCCAATATCTGCAAAAGCGGCTATGTCTGGCAGCTTTCTATCTATTTCTACATGAGATAAACCCAATATTTGGCCATTCATACGTACGTTTTCAATCCCGGTAAAGTCTGGATTGAAACCTGCCCCTAGCTCTAGTAAGGCCGCTATTCGACCCTTTACATGAATTTTGCCAGACGTAGCCATGACTGTGCCACAAAGAATCTGTAACAAGGTAGATTTCCCTGCTCCGTTTTTGCCTATAATTCCTGCAACTTTCCCTTTGTTGACACTAAAACTGACATCACGCAGTGCCCAGAACTCACGGAAATATGACTTCCCGGTTTTACCGGCCAATCGGTATAAGCGGGGCAGGATCATCTGTTTGAGACGATCATGGGGTTGTTCATAAATTTGGTAGCATTTACCCAGGCTCTCAACTTTAATCGCTATTTCAGATGACATCGGCAAATCCCTTTCGTGTCTTCTGAAACCAGGCAAATCCTAACCACGCCACCATAAGCGAAAAGATCATTTGAAGAGTCCAGAAGAACCAGTTCAATACGTCGCCAAAGATCATTACACCACGCACTTGCTCTACAATGGTAGTTAAGGGATTGATGTGCATAATAATTTGGTATTTTTCGGGTAAAATAGAAATAGGATAGAAAATGGGCGATAAAAACATGAGCATTGTGGTGAAAACACCTATAATTTGGGACACATCACGCAGGTATACACCCAGTGAGGCCAAAAACCAGGAAAGTCCTAGAGTAAGAAAAATTAAAGGTAATAGAACAAAAGGAAGCAGAACAATGGTTAATGGCGGAATGCCAAAAAAGATCACATAAAAAATTAGCCAAACGAGCAGGCTGATGAAAAAATGGAAAGTCGCAGAGCCTAAAACTACAACTGGTAGGATTTCCAAGGGAAAAATTACTTTTTTTACGTAGTTAGCGTTGCCTAAAATGAGACTAGGTGCGCGGTTTAAACATTCAGCACAGAGGCTAAAGGCCATCAATCCCGTAAACAAAATCAATGCAAACTCAGTATTAGAGCCTGTACCGCCTTTCCAACGCGCACGGAATACGACGCTGAAGACGAAAGTATATACCGCAAGCATTAAAATGGGATTGAAAAATGACCAAAAAAGTCCAAGCATTGAACCTTTGTATCTACCGGCAATTTCTCGTTTAATAAGACTGTATAACAAACTCCGGTTTACCCAGAGCGATTGTGGTGACCACCATATTCCTGGCCCATATTGATTCATACGTAGTGTGTCCTTTGCTTTTGGCAAAATATTGTGAATAGATTACGAGCATCTTCGTAATATCATTGGATTGTGAAGAATATGGAAGTAGCTTATCGTGTTGCTGGAAGCAGTCAAGGTGGGGTGAAATAAGATCGCCTTTAAGGTCTATTGTAAGTTTGTAGACATTCAAAGCCGCAGTGTTTTACTATATATGGTAGGAGGCGTTCTACGGTCTGCGGCATAGAATTGTTGCTAGAAAAAAGCTTATCTGTAGGTTCTCCACAAGAAAAGTTAAAGGTAAGCAGTGGTCTTAAAGCTTCTGGTCGTGCCCAAAACATCGTTCCACTGGGATAGTTGTGGTAAAGGCTAAGTTCAGTTCGAATCCCAAGTTTTTGCGCTAATTGGAGCCCAAGTTGTCGACTATCCTCAGGCCAGCGCGAAATACGAGGGTCTTCGGGAAAAACTAGCCCAAGTAGAGGGGCTTTGCTCATTTTATCAAGAATTAAGCTTGCTGTGCGAACTTTGCCACCTAGCAAATGTTCGAGTAAGAATGTATGCCAATCCGATTCGTTGCTTGAGCTTACATTTTTAATATTTGTAGTCACATGTCCAAAAAAATCATATTGATTTAAAAAAAAATTACCATAGCAAGTGAGAAGTGAGCAAAGGCCGTTTTTTGTGTGGGCTATTTTTTGGATGTTTACCACCTTCAGACGAGTGCCGTCAAGATGCTTTTGGGCTTTTTCCAAGGATTCATCTGTATGAACGCTTACGTAAAGATCAATGGGAAGCTCTTGATGGTCAAGGCGAGATAATATGTCTCCAAGGAGTTCTACGTGATAACAATGGATATGTAATGCTACTGATTTTTTTGTTATTACTATATTGTTGATGTCGTCTTTTGTTTCAAGGACTTGATAGTTCCATTCACCTTTAGGCTTGTTGTTATTGATGAAGTTTACTAATGGATTTTCTTTTTTACAGTCAATTCCTGTCTTTTCGGCATATATTCCAGGATGGAATCCGGAATAAGGTTTGCATAGATTTATTTGTTTGTTCCATGAATGAATAAAAAACAAAATAGCTCTGCCTTTTTCTTTGATTAAATCTATGTTTAATGGAACCATAAATTCTGTATCAATACAATTTTCATCTAATAATACTTTATATTCTTTTTTTATTCTCAGTGTTCCTTCGATATGTGTTTTTGCCAAAATGTCTAATTTTTTAACATACAAAGCCATGTTGAAGTGATTTTCAGCAATTTCCTTCATTTGTTGACTAACATAATTAAATATTAATTTATTGTTTGTTAAATTTATAATTAGTTCAGATGCTTTTTGTGTGTCCAAATAGGGGGCTATGCAGTATTGCCCACATCCATACTGTCTTAAGATGTCTGGTATTCCTGAAGTTTGATCGAAGCATACTACAGGAACACCCTTTGACATTGATTCTATGGCCACATTGGGTAAAGGATCGAGTCTGGAGCTTAAAAGAAGTATATCGCTCAATTCATATATTTTATCGATATCTGATATTTCACCGATAAATTTTACTTCGTTTTCTATTCCACTTCGGATGATTTGGTCTTGAATGTATGATGAATATGATAGATCTTTTTCGGGCTCAAACCCTCCGCCTGCCCAAATAAATGTGTAATGCGTTTTGGTATCTTTTTTTAAGATTGTTGAGGCACAAGTAAGAAATATGTCGACTCCTTTACGTATGTCTACGAACCCGCATCCTAATATGGACACTGTATTAACATTCTCTTTACTAGATTTTATCGCTTCTAATATTTGTACGTCAACATCTTGATGTGTAGTGTTGGCTGTTAAAAAAGATTCACACTTTCCTTGGGGTATTATCTTTATGTCAAAATTTTTTAATTCTTTATAATGCCTTATATTGTCGTCTAGTACTATTTGAGCTGAAAAAATTGTTTCATTACTCCATAGCAAAGATTCTTGTATCGCATTTTTTGGCGTAGTGGTTGATGCAAATTCATGAATTAAGGATATCGACGGGATAAAATTTTTGGCAATAGGGAGTAGGGCAACTCTAGATACAATGCTGTTTATTATCGCGTATGAAAATTTAAATGGAATTTTTTCAATAAAATTACTTAATTCTTCATATATTATGTTTTGACTTAATAAGTTTGATGAAGATTCTAGGACAACATCAAATATTTGATTGTATTCTTCCAACATTTTTCCTCTTCTGAGTGGAAGTGCGAAGAGGTTGTATTTATTTTTTAATTGATTGGCTATGTTTAAAGATAAAATAGGGCAACCTGTTCTGCTTAATTCATGTGTAACTATTAATACATTTTCTTTATTGTTGTTAATTTTTATTCGTTCTATTGAGTCTATGAGTTTTCTCTTCTTATAATATCTTCCTTCAAATCTTCCATAATTCCAATAATGAAAATATGGGTCCAACAGAACTGTGTCAGGGTTTGCTTCTTGATAAAAAAATGGATCAAAATCTGGAGCATATTCTTGGACTTTATTTTTTATTAACGTATTGTCGTCTTTGTTAAGTATATGATTACTTTTTACTAAGCTGCTTTGACTTTTTTTTCTTTTGAACAATTTTTTTATAAAATTTTCAATAGCAATCGTCATGATGAAAGGAGAAGGTTATGATTCTATTTTGTTGAAAAGAATTTCACTTTAATGGGATATTGTTGATGAGCTAATGAATTATATTTGCCTGATCTGAAGTGTTTGTTACCTGTGAAATAGTTGAAAAGTTTATGCTTTTTCAGTATTGGTAACGCATACACAAATATAAAATATGCGGTTTGCGTTTTGAACCAAAACAGCGAAAAAGCTTGCACGGGCTTCGGGGACATTTAAAATTAAATTATGGTACATAAAAAGTTCCGCTTAAGAGAACTTTGTAAGTAATGCATCCTCACCAAATTTTACTAGGGAAGGTTTCATGAGAACCATTCGCAAAGCTGTTATTCCCGTTGCCGGTCTTGGCACCCGTTTTCTTCCGGCCACCAAGGCCATTCCCAAGGAAATGCTCACCATTGTTGACCGGCCGACGATCCAATACATTGTTGAAGAGGCGGTTGCTTCGGGTATCGAGCAGATCATCCTGGTGACCAGTGCGGGCAAGTCGGCCATCGAAAACCACTTTGACTACGACTTCCAGCTCGACACCATCTTAAAGGAGCGCAACAAGGTACTTTTGAGGGAGGAACTGCGCCATATCTCCAACTTGATCGACGTCACCTCGGTGCGACAAAAGGAGCCGCTCGGCCTTGGCCATGCCATTCTCATGGCGCGCAACGTGGTAGGCGACGAACCTTTTTTCGTCCTCCTCGGCGATGACCTGGTGCGGAGCAGAATAGCCTGCTGCAAGCAGATGATCAACCTCTATGAGCAGGTGGGCACTTCAATCGTGGCTATCCAGCGTGTTCCGGAGCAGGAAACGCATCAGTACGGCATTGTCGAAGCCGAAGAAAGTGAATTTGACCGTGCCTACAGAATTAACCGCATGATCGAGAAGCCGGCCCCCGGCACATCCAACTCGGATATGGCCATTATCGGCCGCTACCTGCTCATGCCGGATATCTTTCATCTTTTGGAAAAAACCACGCCTGGCCATGGCGGTGAAATTCAGTTGACCGATGCCCTGCAGGCCATGGCCAAACGCCAGGGCATGTTTGCCTACGAGTTCGAAGGAAAACGCTATGATGCCGGGGACAAGCTGGGCTATCTCAAGGCCGTGGTTGATTTTGCCCTTTCACATCAGCAACTTGGCCCTGATTTTCGCGAGTATCTTGAATCTGTCTGCAATCAGCCGTCTGAAGAGTAAGTGAAGACGGAGGTGCCTGACGGCCGTATGTATGAGGTAGCGGTCGATGCGCCGATACCGACTACGCTGAGCTATGCGGAACCTGCCGGGCTTACCCGTGAGCTTCCGCCCGGCGTAATTGTTCTTGCCCCTTTGGCAGGCAGACAGGTTACAGGCTATATCCTGGGTGCGGCACATCCGCCCCCAAGTGACGGCTCGGCCTTTCAGGTGCGGCCACTGCTTGACGTGCTCAGCGCTGAGCCGTTCTTTCCTCCAAGTTTGATCCCTTTCTATCGCTGGATTGCCCAGTACTATCACTATCCCCTTGGTGAGGTGATCCGTACTGCTCTGCCTTTAGCGCCGGGCGCTCGCAGCGGTCGTCGTGTTGTACTGACGGCTCGGGGCAAAGCCGGTTTCGAATCTGTGGAAAAGCTGGGTCCAGAGCCTTGGCCCTGGCTGGAGCAACTGAGGGAAAAAGGAGAACTGAGCCCGGCAATCACCCGGCGCATCTGGCGCAGTAGCCAAGAGCAGCGCACCTTGCTTGATCTTGAAAAAGAGGGATTGCTCAGCATTGTGCCGGAATTGCTCAGCTCCGGCGGCAAGGCAAAAACAGAAGAAGTAGTGCAGGCAAACGGACATTTTGGCCGGTTGCTTGCCCAGGCATGTGCATTAGAGTCCGAAGAACTGCTGCCCCTCCTGGATGCCCAGGCAGCCACACCTCTTAAGAAAAGTGAACTCAAGCTGCTCACGCTTTTTTGTTCCCTTGCACACGAAAATGAGACAGCAGAGGTGCCGCGCGCGCAGTTGCGGCAAGCCTACGCAAACTACGGGCCGGCTCTGAAAGGGCTTCTTGGTCGTGGTTTTTTGAGCATCCGGCACAAGGCGGTATATCGCGATCCTTTTGCCGGTATCGAACGGCAGCCGACCGCGGCTCATACCCTGACTGCCAGGCAAGAAGAGGTGCTTGCGCCAATTAGGGAAGCAATAAGCGCACGAACCTTTTCTCCCTTTCTCCTTTTCGGCATTACCGGCAGCGGTAAGACCGAGGTGTATCTGCAGGCCCTTGCCCAAGTGTTGGCCCAAGAGCAAACTGCCTTACTACTGGTGCCGGAAATAGCCCTGGCCGCCCAATTGGAAACAGATCTTCGGGCGCGTTTCGGCGAGCAGGTTGCTGTTTTGCATAGCGCCTTAAGCGATGGCGAGCGGGTTGATCAATGGCAGCAGGTGCTGCAGGGCCGCGCCCGCATCGTTCTTGGGGCACGTTCCGCCGTCTTTGCCCCGCTCAGTAATCTGGGCCTGATCATTGTGGATGAAGAACATGAATCATCCTACAAGCAGGAAGATGGCCTGCCGTACCACGGTCGCGATCTAGCCGTGCTCAGGGCCAGGCAGGAACAGTGCCCGGTCTTGCTGGGTTCGGCCACGCCGGCGCTGACCAGCTATCACCATGCCACCAGCGGCAAGTACCGGTTGCTGCAACTGCCCGAGCGGGTGAGTGCGCACCCTCTGCCGCAGGTGCAGGTTGTCGATATGAAGGCGGAAGCGCTGCCTCGCGAGCATCGGCTCTTTTCCAGCGCCTTGCTCAGCGCCATGCGGCAAAACTTAGAACAAGGCCGGCAGACCTTGCTCTATCTCAACCGGCGCGGATTCGCCTCTTTCATGCAGTGTCAGGACTGCGGTCATGTTTTGGAATGCAGGCACTGCCATGTTTCCCTCACCCTGCACCGCAGCCGCAATCAGCTCCTCTGCCATTACTGCGGTTATCATCAGCATCCAGACACGGTTTGTCCGTCTTGCGGTTCATCACAGGTAACAGGGCGCGGGCTTGGTACAGAGCGCATTGAAGAGGAGATGGCAATGCTTTTTCCCACAGCGCGCATTGCCAGGGTGGACAGTGACAGCAGCAGGAACCGGCGGCATCTGCTCAGACTTTTGCAGGCCATGCAGCAGCAGGAGATTGATATCCTGGTCGGCACCCAGATGATTGCCAAGGGCCTGCACTTTCCGCAGGTAACGCTTGTGGGCGTGCTTTGGGCTGATGCCGGGCTCAGCCTGCCGGATTTCAGGGCGGGTGAGCGTGTCTTTGCCCAACTGACCCAGGTGACCGGCAGGGCAGGGCGGGGGGAGGATCCTGGCAGGGTGATCGTGCAGACCTATCAGCCCGATCATTATGCCATTCGTCTGGCCCAGGCGCAGGATTATGCCGGTCTCTTTGCCGAAGAGATGGCTTTGCGCCGACAACTTGGCTATCCACCTTTTAGTCGCCTGGTCAATGTACGGCTGAGCGGTTTGCACGAGCGCGAGGTGGAGCAGGCGGCTGCAAATGTTGCCGTCTTTGCCCGGAACAGCGACACCAAGGGCGCGGTTGCCGTACTGGGGCCTGCGCCTGCGCCGCTCTCCAAAATAAAAGACCGACTGCGCCGGCAGGTTCTTTTGAAAAGTGCTGATACCCGCAGCCTGCACGGATTGTGCGACAGCTTAGTCCAGCAGAAGGCAAAACTCTGTCCGCGCAGTGTGAGCATGCAGATTGATGTGGACCCGGAAACTATGCTGTAGGTTGTTTCGCGAGTTCTGGGCCAACCTGCACAGATGATTCAGAGCAGGGCGACATTGACAGGTGAAAAAACATAAGACCCCAGAACAGCGTCCTGTTCCGGGGTCTTTTTATATGAAACGGAGCGTTTGTACAGATGGTGATTTACCAGCGGCCGGCTCCGCGTCCGCCGCCCTTACCAGGGCCCATTGGCCCCATGCCGTTGCAGGGCCCCCAGTTGCCATCACCACGGCCCATGCCTGGGCCACCCTTAAAACCACGGCCCATCATACCCATGGGCAGACCTTCTGCCTGGGCCTTGGCCCGCAGTTGCTCCCGCAGATCAAATATTTCACCGGTAAGCTGCTGCGCCTGGGCACTGTCAGGCTGGGCAGAACGCATCAGGGTGCGCTTGGCTGTCTGTTTTACTGCAAGCTGTTTGCGCAACTCCTTGGTATCCTGCAGGAACTTTGCATGTTTTTGCTGCATGGCCGGGTCATTGCTCAACCAGGGGCAGTTCCAGGAATCAGCCTGGGCGGCCGGAGCAGCAGGAGTTGCGTCTGCCGCATTGCTGATGCCGGTTAAGCCAAAACCCATGGTCATGCCGGTTGCAAGGAGGGCAGCGATCAGCAGGGATTTTTTGTTGTTCGTTGTTTTCATAGTGTACCTCGTTGGTGTGGGTTGAACGGTTTCGCTCACTGTGAGCGTTTGTCTTTGTCCTTTATAATGCTATAAGCGTGCCGTTTTGTATTTTTTGATGTAATTATCTAAATTATATGAATATTTTTTTGAAATGAGCCGGGAATAGCCTCGAGGACAAGCGGGTAGGGCAAGGAATGGTCCGGTTCTGTATTGTTCTTACCCGCTTTCTGCTCCAGGCTGGATAAAAAATACCCAGCAGCAGGGCAGCCGATTTTTGCGCACTTCAGCAGGTGCGGCTGCTCGCCGGGCAATGTGTCGGCACGGGTAAAGGCAGTGGCTTTGCCTTCACATCTTTTAGTTTCATATCCCTATACAGCAGGAGTGTTTTTTGCATGGCAGATTCTATGAAGACCCTGCTCAGGAAAAAAATATATGGCAGCTATGTAGTCAGCTCGCCCTGGATTCTGGCCGCTGCAGCGGCCCTGCTGATCGTCATTATCGCCACCTTTGCCCTGCACAACTACCGCCTGGAAAAACGCCTGATGCGGGAAGCCTTGGAGCAGCGGGCGGCCACACTGGTGCGCGTGCTCCACTCAAACATTCGCATGGCCTTGGTCAATGAGTTGCGCCGACACCAGCAATTGAGCAGCGGCTGGCCGGCGCAGCTGCAGCAGGTGGTCACCCATATCAGTGAAGATCATGACATCATCTTCCTGAGTGTGGCCGATCCCCAGGGCCTCATTCTTGCCCACACCGATCCGTCCAGGGCAGGATCACGTCTGCCGTCGGCGCAAACCGGCACCAGCGGCAACAGCAGCATTCAATACCAGATAGCCCCGGCAGAAGGCATGGCCCGCATCTTCACCGCCACCGCCACCCTAACCATGCTGAGCCGGGAAAGAGGTCGGGGCATGATGAACCGCGTCCCATTCAACGGGCAGCATGGACACATGATGGGTGGGATGGGGGGAGGCTCGGGCATGGGTCAGATTGCAGTGCCGAACCTTGCCAATCAACAATTTCTGGTTGCCATGGGCTTGGATACCCATGCCTATGAGCAGGCCCTGAGCAGGTTGCAATGGCAAATTTTGCTGCTTTCTGTGGCCATGCTGCTGGTGGGCTTGGGTGGCTGGCTTTCGCTTGCTACGGTGCAGGGTTACCGAGTTTCCCAGAAAACCGTGGCCAAGGTGCAGGCCTATACGGCCCTCTTGGTGGCTCAACTGCCCCTAGGAGTGATTGCCACTACTCCTGGCGGCCGTATAGAAACCTGGAACGGAGCCATGGCCGCCTTAACAGGCTGCCGGGATCAAGATGCATTGGGCAAAAGGCCTTCTGAAGTACTGCCGCCTGTACTGGCCCATTTTTTTGAGGAACCCGAACCCGTTTCTGCCGGCCAGGAAGAGCAAGCCCAATCCGTACAACGGCTCAGCCTGAGCCTGGCCGGTGAGCGGCGGGTGCTACTCTGTCAGCCGCTGAAAATTACCGATTCATTGCAGAGCTACCGGGGCCGGGTGCTTTTGCTCTCCGACATCACCGAATTAAGCGATCTGGAGCAGAGCATGCGGGAAAATGAGCGCCTGGCCGCTATTGGTCGCATGGCCGGGGGCGTGGCCCATGAGGTGCGCAATCCTTTGAGTTCCATCAAAGGTTTGGCTTTTTTTCTCAAAAATAAGTTTCCAGACGGCAGCCGAGAGCAGGAAAGCGCCGGTTTGCTGGTTCAGGAAACGGAGCGCCTCAACCGCACCATTACAGAGATGCTCGACCTCACCCGACCATCACCCCTGCAGTTTGACGAGGTTGATATGGCGGAGCTGCTCAAGCAGAGCCTTGCGCTGATGCAGGCGGAACTGGCTGAGCACGAGATTGGGGTAGAACTTAACTGTGCCGCAAATCTGCCCCTGGTACAGGGAGACAGCGACCGGCTGCGTCAGGTCGTGGTGAATGTGCTGCTCAATGCCCGCCAGGCCATGGAGGGCGGTGGGCAGCTCACTGTGACGGCAGAGGCCGCCAATGACGGCCGCCGGCTCGATATCCTGGTGTCCGACACGGGCCGGGGTATCCCTGCGGATCTGCTGCCCCAGGTCTTCTATCCCTACTTCACCACGAGGGAGAGCGGCACCGGTATAGGCCTGGCCATTTCCCACAAGATCATTATGGAGCATAAGGGCAGTATCGACATTCAAAGCGAACCCGGCCGGGGAACAGCAGTCCGCATCCGCCTGCCCGTGCACAGCAGCCCGCATTGAGGCGTTGAGTTCCGGCTCCGGAGCAACAAACGAAACGACAAAGGTGACACGCTGTGGGCAACGCCCATGCGAGTCAAAAAATTTAGTGGCTCTTAATGAAACTCAGCATTTTTCACTGGCCCATGAGCCAGGCAGG
>JAUNUN010000008.1:31372-70686 GCA_030538155.1 bacterium | reverse complement strand
TCCTCTTTCAGCGACTGGAGCAGATGCCTGCCGGAAGTATGCTCCTGGAGATGAACAAAGAACAGAGGAGACAGCTTTAAGGGAGGCTCGAAAAATGACGGCACCAGTGATTTCCGGCACACAAAATCAATAAATTAGAATGGCTGTTTGACTCAAAAAGTGAATAATTCGAGGTAGCCTTAAGGCACACTGCACTACAAAGGTGCCGTGATACTCGTCAATAGTCCGCAGGAGCCTTGCCGTCTCTCCCCTAGAAGTGGGGGCAGCCATGTGTTTGATCCTTCTGGGGGAAAGGTGGGCATGCAAGCCTTCGGCTGGTGAAATCAGTATCTGCCCCGATGGGATAGCATGAATGAATGCCTGCTTGCAGATGCTGTATGCCTTGCGTGCAGTTGAAGTGGATCGTTGATCCACCCGCTTCAGCACGGCCAGCAATTCGGCGGGTTTGATCTCACCAATGTGGAGCGCGCCAAGAAAAGGGATCAGGTCGCGCTTGAGGATTTCCAGGGTTTTATTGCGATGGGATTCAGACCAGCCCGGTGTTTTAAGGGCCACCCACTCTAAAGCCACGCTCTGAAAGCTGTGCTCGCCAGTGACGGCAGCCGCCAGCGTGCGCTTGACTTCAACAGGGTCAATACCCTTGGCTAGCGCGCTGCGTGCATCCTGGTGCATGATCCTGACTTTCTTTAGGGAAGTTTCAGGGTAGACACCAAGGGCAAGCCGTTTTTCCTTTCCGGCTATTCGGTACTTGTAGCGCCAGCGTTTAGCACCGTCCGGGAAGACCTCGATATAAAGGCCCCCGCCGTCAAAGACCTTGTACGGTTTTTCCTTTGGCTGCAACTGCCTGATTTGAGCGTCTGTAAGGGGCATCTGGGGGCATCTCCTCTGGGGGCATGGGCGTATGCCCCCTCATGCCCCCGGATTACCCCAGACCATACTAGACACAAAAAACCCGCTAACCTTGATTGGTAGCGGGTTTATGAACTGTGCCGGACGGTACCGAGTGTCTATTTGGGGTGAGCGATGGGACTTGAACCCACGACCTCCGAGGCCACAACCCGGTGCTACCACCTGCTGAGCTACGCTCACCACTCAGAAGAAAAATTTATACTCACAACAGCATAATTTCGCAAGCTAAATCATCAAGTGGGCAAATCTCGCTGACAGTGCTTGCACACTGTGGCACGCAATTTGATCAATTCAGCACAAAAAGGGCATTCCTTCAAGAAATTATTCTTCAGCACAATATTGAGCGCCATATTCACTTCATGCAGCAGATGCTCATCCTTAAAGTTGTGATTGCGGATGGGTTCCACACAACTGAGATCATTTAAGGGCGCAAGCAGAGCCACCGCCTTTTTTCGATCGTCGACACGGGCGGCATCGTCCAGCAACACAGCCAGTACCGGGCCCAAATTCTTTTTCGCAACACAGTCATCCAACTGCGCCAGGGCCTTTTGCAATTCCTGATAACGGACATTGCGCCTGCGCAAATCTTCTACATCAACAATACTGCCGGTAAAGGCCCCTTGCCCGCCGACCATCATGGAATAGCTCTCCTTGGAGTTGGGTATTTCCATGTGGCGGTAGGAGCCCATGCGACCGTATTGCTGCTCGATATAGTCCCAGCCCCTGGTGTAGAGAGAGCAGCTGTCGTTCAGGCAAATAAAGAGGTATTCAGACCCCCAACCCAGGCCGTCGCCTACGTGGAGTGCAGGGGCATGACAGAGGGTCAACTCTGTCTGACAGTGCGGACAGACATGTTTTTCATCAAGATATTGCAGAACAGCGCTGAGCATGATTTCTCCTTAAGTAAGAGCAAATCCGGCACATGCGAGTTGTGCCGGATTGCTTGGAAATATGTGTGGGCCGGGTTCAGCTTGTTGCCCTTCAAGACAATAGCCGCATAATCCGATTGAACAAGCGGTTTATTCTTTTACCTGATCAAAGAGATCAATCAAGGAGGCGAGACAAATGCAACGAGCGCATTTACAAAGCTACGTCTTACAAGCATTTGCCCAAGCAGGCACGAATAGTGCTTTGAGCGGGAGCAGGAATTAAATCATCCGGCTCAAGACTTCATCCACAGCCCTGGCCTGGCGCATGCGCGTGTCAAGAAAGTCTTCGCTGAGATTGCGGGCATTGGTTGCTATCTGGCCCGTCATATCGTTAATGGCCGAAGCATCAGCCATGTGCATGACCATATCCAGGTTTTTAACAAAATCCCATGCAATCTTACGGCTATCGCCCGCTGTAGCCATAATCTCAGCATAGGTGCGCGGGTTTTGTGAATGTACCCTGGCCATGGCCAGGATCGGGTAGAGCGAAGTCAAGGTACAATGGCTTGCTATGTCTTCGCTGGTGATATTGTTGTCGTGCAGGGTCATGGCCAGAGCCACAGAAATGATGGTCGGCAGGCGTTGACCCATACCCATGAGCAGATCATGCTTGCTGGGACTGTCGTGGAAAATGTCCGCCCCGTGCTTATACAGGAAGGATTCAAACTCGCTGCAAAAAACACCGCTGCGGGGAGTGCGTACGATAATGGCATTTTTATCGCGCATGGTGGCGGCCTTGGGGCCCCAGAGGTTATGCACCAGCATGACCTCCACTTCCGGATCTGTTGCTGCAAGTGCGCTTTGGATAGTCTCTTCAGACTCGCCTGCCAGCAGTATCAGGGCCTTGCCCTTGGCAATCAAGGGGCCGTATTGCTTAACCGTTGCCGCGGTGGCGGAGATGGGCACACAGATAACCACCACATCCACGCGCTCAATCATCTCTTCCGGCCTCAGTGCACTGCTGCGGCCGGTGAGCAATACCTCATACCCTTCGCCCTGTAAACGTTCGGCAAACCACTGACTCATCTCGCCCGTGCCGATAAAGCCGAAGGTTTTGATATACTTGGTGCGCATATCCACCCGGGGAAAGCTGCCCAAAAGGCGGATGGCATCTTTTTGCTGAATAACCCTGGCTTCAATGTGGCTGATCGCGCCGGCCATGTTCTTTTCCGTAATATGGCCTTCCACTTCCAGATAAATGCGCAACTTTTGCGTTTTGACATCGTTTTCCGTGCGCAAATCCAGGATATTGACCCCACGCCGGGAAAATTCTCCCAGGATATCCACAAGCAGGCCAACCCGGTCGGGAAGCGGAGCAGTAATGAACACCGTGGCGTCATAACCAGTCGGCTCAGCCAGGCTGTGGCCAAATACGGCGTAGCGGGTGCGGTTGTAGGGAGCGATTTCACGTTCCAGAATATGCAGGCCCAAGGCGCGCAGGCGGGCCTCGCTGTCAATAACTGCCAGGCCCCTGCGTTCTGTGGGTTGAAGACCGGCTATGAATGCACCCAAATCAGCGACGCTGATTTCTCTGGCTGCAGGCAGACAGGTGTCGATAAACTCCTCGCACTGGCTAAGGGTCTCGCGGCTGCCGACAATGGTTCGTACCCCAGCAAGATTGCGCGTCTCTTCAAAGACGCCCAGCGATATCTGAGAATACAAGACGACATTATCCACCCAATAACCGCTGTTGATGCGGTCAAAAAAACGAAAGTGCTGTTTCCGTTCTCCTTCTCGGGTGTTATATACAGGGAACAGGCCAAATTCAGCCTCTCCGCTGGTAAAGAGTTCCAAAAGAGAACCCATATCTGCACAGGCATGAATGGAACTGGCTCCAAGAAAGCTTTGGGCAGCCTGCCAGGCCAATGAGCCTTCGGTTCCGGTAACAGCAAGACGTGACATCAGCAGTTTATTGTAGGAAAGCGGTTGGACGGCCAGAGCGACAAGACGTAACTGACTCGTATGCTGAATGATGCGCCATCATGGCCAGAGCAGATCTTTATGCACCCAGCCCGCCGCCAGATTAGGATGGGATACCTTGACCCACACGCCCTGAGTGCCGGTTCTGTTGAGGATAACATCCTTGGCAGCCTTACCCACTTCAGAGGCAGAGGCGCTTGGGCCACTGCGGATTTTGGCTTCGCGCACTCGCACGATCACTGATGGAGTGCTGCTGACCAAGGACTGCTGAATCCAGCCTTTATCGCCTTCATAATCCTGCACCTTGATCCAGGTTCCCTTCCGTTCCAGCACCAAAAGCGGATAACCTGCAGGCAATTGAAAAATAGCCTCGTTTTGTGTGCCTGGGCCGGAACGCAGATTGACTCCGTTTTTGGTTACGCTGACATAATCAGCGGCTTGCACGACACCGTCTGCCCCGGCAAACACCATGAGAATCGTCACAAGAGATGCGGACAGTACATGCTGTCGCAACTGAGCAAAAATGGCTTTCATGGACACGACTCCTGGTTCCTTGTCCGCATCAGATACAAAAATATTTCTTCATTCCCCTTGGTACCGGTCACAGGGCAGATGAATGGCTGCGCGCAAAATAGGCCTTGCGTGGCGGCAAAGTCTCGCACCATGGTAACAGCCTCATCCCGCAGGGCCTGACTACGCACGATCCCACCCTGGCCGACCTGCTCCCTGGCCAGTTGAAACTGGGGTTTGACAAGGATAAGGGCACGAAATAAGTGCGAAAACAGGGGAATCAGAGGCGGCAGGAGCAGGGTTGCCGAGATAAAGGAGGCATCAACAACCGCAAGATCAAGCGGTTCCGGGATATGCTCGGTACTCAAATAGCGGGCATTAACCCGGTCGCGGACAATTACACGTGGATCTGAGCGCAACTTCCAGGCGAGCAGACCATAGCCGACATCAACGCTGTAAACCCTGGCTGCGCCATGCTGCAACAGGCAATCAGTAAATCCACCTGTAGATGCGCCAATATCGGCACAGATAAAGCCTTGCGGCTGCAGTCCAAAGGCTTGCAGGGCTGTTTCTAGTTTATCGCCGCCACGACTGACAAAACGTCGAGCCGGTTTGACATGCACACGGCTTGTCGCCGCTACCTGTGAGCCGGCCTTGTCTGCCGGCTGATCATTGACCCGGACAGCGCCCACGCCGATAAGTCGCCGCGCCGCATCCAGATCTGCTGCCAGCGCTCGCTCCACCAGGAGCTGATCAAGCCGCTTTTTACCGGCCAAAACGCTTACAGCTTGTTCAAACGACCCTGCGCCTGATTGGCCTCTGGACTCTGTTTGTAGTCGCTCAGCAGCTTGCGATAGATGATTTTTGCGGTTTCATTATCCGTGAGCTTCTCAAAGGACATGCCCTGTTTGAGTAAGGCCTTGGAAGCAAGCGAGCTAGAACTATGATTGGAAATAACCTTTTGATAATCCAGGATGGCGAGATCATATTCACCCTGACTGTACAGGCTCTCACCCATGTGATAGAGCGCATCCGCAGCCTTGGGACCATTGGGATTGGCTGCAAGCGCCCGTTCAAAGGATTTATAGGCGTCTCTGTACTGTTTGCCGTTGTACTGACTCAGGCCCTGGGCAAAGGGATCTGACGATGATGCAGATGAGGTCGCCTTCGTGGCGGGCGCGGCAGGGGCCTGAGCAGCGGCCGTTGTCGGGGTTTGCTGGACAGACTTTTCTGCTGGTTTGGTGGCTGTGGCAGTCGTAGTGCGCTGACTGGTGGTAGCGGCAGGTTTGGGTGGTGTGGTGGTGCTTGCAGTGCTTGTCGACGTGGTTGCAGGCGGCGGAGCCGCAGCCTCGCTTTGAACCTGTACATTGTCAGCAGCAACTCTGGTTTTACCGCTATTAGGCGTTATTTGTACAGCGGCAGTGCTGCCTGCACTTGCTGCCGTGCTGCGAGTGGTGGCAGCACTTTGGCGAGAAGCTGCTGTGTTGGCGGAGCGGGCTGCTTCCGCCGCTTTTCGCCGTGCTTCCTCCGCTTTCCGTGCTGCATCGGCCGCACGTTTTTCCGCCTCTTCTACCCGCGCCTGTTGCGCCTTACCGAGCGATTCGCCCATGCGCAGGATTTTGGCGTCTAGTTGTGCAATTTTCTCATTCAACTCGGCAACCTTCACATTGTTTTCCTGTCGGATGGAATTCAAGGAAGACTGCATTCCCGCAATGGTTTGGTTGACATCGGCCTGAAACTGTGCATTCTGGGCAATGTTTTCTTCGATGCTTGAGCGAATGCGCTGGGTTTCGTCCTCGACCTGACCCAGTTTATTTACAGAACTTGCCTGTCGCCGCTCCATGTCGCCGACCGTACCGGCCTTGAGTGCCTCAACCTTCTGGTTGACTACCCGCACCTGGTTTTGCAGCTGATATATATCATCTTGAATCGCACACTGGCTCAATAGCAGCAAGGCACTGCCGGCATAAAAAACAGAACGGATACTCCTCATCCCTGCACCCTCGTAACTCGTGTAATCAAGCAATCAATCTATAATCAAAAGTGGTCGAACAGTGAGCTGGACAGCTTCCCGGCGGGATGGTCGCAACTGAAGCGACTGTGCAACACATCTGTTTCCTGAACCACATTTTACCCGCGAGCATGTCGTCGAACCGGTAAAAATCAGGGTATACGCGGCGACCACTGCGGGAAGGTAAGGTTACCCCGCATATTCAACAACACCCGAACATCCTTACCATTTTTACTCAGTACACAGACCTGGGAACGGCCGCCGGATTTCCGTGCCGCCGCAATCAGGCGGCCATCAGGGGCCCAGGTTGGTGATTCGAAATCCCCGCCACCACTAGAAACCTGGCGTACATTACCGCCATTGCGGTCACTGACGAAAATCTGATAGCTGCCGCCGACCAGACCTGTAAAGGCAATTTCATCACCCTTGGGCGACCAAGAGGGCTCACTGCATTCGCCGATCGTGTTCTGCAGCAGCCGCACGTGCCGGCTGCTCAAATCCATCAGATAGACCTTGGGATGGCCTCCGCGTGAACGGTCTGAAGAAAAGGCTATGGTTCGGCCATCAGGCGAGATTGAGGGCGATACATTGATGCCGGCCCGTTCGGTCAGGCGGCTCAAAATCTTGCCACGCCGGTCTATGAGGTATAAATCCGGATTACCACCCACGCTCAGGGTGACCACCATATTGCCGTCGGGCGTAAAGGCCGGAGCAAGGTTCATGCCGGGCCGCCGGGAGATAGAAGTGGTTTGCGAACCCTGCCGCAGGTCGGTGAGGTACAGATCCTGATTACCGCGGTGATAGCTGGTATAGGCGAGGGTATTACCATCCGGCGCAAATCGCGGTGAAACCGCCAAGGCACGGTGTTTGGTGATCTGCCGCGGGTGCCGCCCGAGTATGTCGGTCACATACACTTCCTTTCTGCCGGTACTGTCGGAAACATAGGCCATCTTGGTGCGCGCAACACCCGGTTCACCGGTGAAGTCTTCCACCAGGGCATCGCAGAGTCTGAGCGCCATGTCCTCAAGCTGCCCTGAAGCGCCTTTATAGACCCGGCCCGGCAAGGTGCGGTTGGTCGCAACTTCGAGGATCTGCCCGCCCACTGCCAAACCGGCGGGATCGCTGTTGACCTCGCCCATAACCACATAGTCAGCGCCCATGGCCCTCCAGTCCGCATCCTTGCGACCGCCATAGCTGCCGTAGTCGATGATGTTGAGAAAGCTGTAGAGCTGAAAGCCATCGGTTACCAGCTTGGCCGCAGTTACGCCAGCACTGCCCTGCCCTGCCGCAGAACCGGTAAAGCCGGGAACGGCTACAACAATTTTTCGCACTTCAGAGGCAGTGATATCGAAATACGTGGTTTCGGTAGTTTCAGCCCGGAGTACGCTGGTTTGCGCGCATAAAAGACCAAGAATCAAGGCGATAAAAAAAGCGCTCAATTGTAGTCGTCGCATCTGTCGATCCTGAATAATGGTTTGCAAAAAAAGGTTCGCACACTTGTTAATGATACACGATCTCTTAGAGGTTGCCAAGTTTACCGGGACTGAATTTAAAACCTACCCTGGTGCTGTTTTGCTGCATGATGGCAGGAAATCGGGGCATGGGTGATGCCTGACGGATAGTTTTTTCAACCAGTTGATCAAACAGCGGATCATTGGAGCGCTGATCAAAGTTGATGCTGGTCACCTGGCCGTCACTGTTGATGGTAATCACCACGGTGGCCAGCAAGGAGGCATCCCAGCGCCGCATTTCCGGTAAAACCCAATAACTCCGTACCCGTTGTGCCACTTGCGCCCAGTACTGTTGTTCCATCGCGGAAGTGCCCTGTTGTCGCCCTGTGGCCGCCTGGGTGGTGGCAGACTGGATTGCTGCGGTTTGCCTGCTGGCCTCGGCCCGTGTACTTGCCAAGGCTTCCCGGGCGCGGCGCGCATCCGCCTCGGCCTTGCGGGCATCTGCCTCGGCACGCCTTGCTTCGTCCAGAGCCTGTTGCCTGCGTGCATCGGCTATAGCCTTCTGTCGCTCCTGTTCACGCCGTTCCCGTTCTTGCCGTGCCTGCTCCTGCTGACGCCTCTCGACATTGCGCTGCTGTTCTTCCAGCTTTTTTGCAAGCTCACGCTCATCTGCCTGGCGTTTACGCTGTTCCAGCTCCTTTGCCAGCCGTTTCTCCTCTTCCTGACGTTCCCGCTCCCGTTCTTCCTGCAACCGAGTGTCTTGGGCGATCTTCTGCTTGCGCTGCACCGGCGACAATGACACCGGTGCTTTGGCGGCAACAGTGGGTTCGGGCGGCGGAGGTTCAGGTTTGGGTTCCGGCTTCGGCGGAGGCGGTGGAGGAGTCGGCTCAGGCGGCGGTGCAGTTCTCTCCGGTACCGGCTCAGGCTTTGGCTCCGGCTTGGGTTCCGGTTTCGGCGGAGGCGGCGCAGGAGCCGGTTCCGGAGGGGCTGCCTCTTCTTGTTTCCGGGCCTCAGCTCGAGGTGCGGGTTCCGGTGCTGCTGAGGGTAGCCCCACAACCGGAGCTGTTTCAGCCAGGGGCGGCGCAAGGCTGACCACGATGGCCTCTTCAATAGGCATGCGGGCATCGAACAGCGAGGGCATGAACAATACCAGTCCTGCCAGGGCCGCGTGCAACAGGAAGGCCAGCGTCAGGCATATAAACCAGCGCTGATCTTCGCTCTCTTGCGTGGAAAAAAAATCTTTTTCAGTAAATCGGCGACCAGCCAAGGGGCCCTTCCTTACTTCTTGCTCTCTTCGGGCAGGGTCACCATGCTCGGCTTTTCAAAACCTGCCCGGTGGACGGCGCTCAAGGTAGACATAACCGTGCCATAAGGAACGTTTTTATCGGCATGGATGTAGATGGGTTCTTTTTTCTGTTCTTCCGGCATACCCTGGAGTTGGGCGAGCAGCGAAGCGGTCGCCACCTTGTCTTTGCGCAGGTACAGTTCACCTTCCTTGTTGATGGTGAGCACCAGAGGCTTTTCCGTTTGCGGCAAAGCCCTGGTGGTAGCTTCAGGCAAATCCACCTCCAGCCCCTGAGTCATCATGGGCGCCGCCACCATAAAAATAATAAGCAGCACCAGCATGACATCGACCAGGGGGGTGACATTGATATCCGCCATTACCCCGCCGCGTCGGGAGCGCTTGCCGCTTGCAGTTCCCATACCCATGAATCACGTCCTGGCGAGGATATCGCGCTCAATCAAGTTGATAAAATCGGTGCTGAAGCTCTCCATGTCCGACTCGACTTCAATCACCTTGTTGGAGAAGTAGTTGTAAAAGATAACCGCCGGAATCGCTACTGCCAAGCCGGCGGCAGTGGCCACAAGAGCCTCCGAAATACCCGGTGCGACAACAGCCAGCGAGGCCGAACCCCGCACCCCGATATCCTTGAACGAGGTCATGATGCCCCAGACCGTGCCGAACAGACCAATGAACGGAGTGGAACTGCCGGTGGTGGCTAGAAAGGACAGAAACTTGGCCATACGGTCGCTTTCAAGAAATTGCGCCTTGCGCACCGAACGCTTCAGGTTGTCCATGGTGGCCAGCTGCATTTCCAGCGTGGGCGAGGTTTGGGCCGTGTTGTGCGCGCTGCTGATCTTTTTCAGCTCATTATAGCCTGTGACAAAGACGGTAGCCTCAGGGCTCAACGGGAAATCTCTGGCAGCGTCATAGGCATCGTTAAAGGTTTTACTCTCCCAAAAGGCATCCAAAAAGTCGGTTGAGGCGATTTTGGCGCGACGAAACATAATCCATTTCATCAAAACAATGGACCAGGACATCACAGAAAAAAACAGCAGCAGGAGCATGACAAATTTCACCACGATCCCGGCGTTCATCATCATTTCAAAGATTGAGAGTGTCACGTCACAGCCTTTTTTGCGTTGATTGTTGGTTCAAAGTATCCTAAAGATTAAAGGATGTGCTGGCGAAGTCCAGTTTTATCGGGGGTTCTGCCGCCACGGCGTCAACTGTAACCTCGCATCCTACACAATATCTCAAAGCCTGTCGATCCTGATTTATTGATTTCATCGGGGGGATGGTCAGTCCGCAAATTTCGGCCATGCTCTCGTCCACTCACTATGCAAAAACGGTAAGCCCATGACTCAAAACCTTTTCGATGTTGTTATCATTGGTACCGGTCCTGCTGGCATTCAGGCAGCTATTCACGCCTCTCGTAGACAAACCAGCGTCTTGGTTCTCGGCAGAATAGAGAATTCTTCTCTCTACAATGGCCACATTGAAAATTATGCCTTTGTTGGCGGCGTCACCACTGGGCACGACATGCTCCAGCGGGGAGTGGAGCAGGCCAAGGGTTTTGGCGCGCAGTTTCTCGAAGAAGACCTGCTGCAACTGAAACAGGAAGATGATCTCTTTCATCTGAAAGTGGAAAACGGCAGGGAAATTCAGGCGCGTGCACTAGTCATGACCATGGGGGTTGCCAAAAAGAAACTCGGCGCAGAGGGAGAAAAGGAGTTTCTGGGCAAAGGCGTCAGCTACTGCGTAGACTGCGACGCCAACTTCTTCCGCAATGCGGTGGTGTGCGTAACCGGGGATCGCAGTGCCGCAGCAGATGGCGCCCTCACCCTGCAGGCCATTGCCACCAAGGTCTACCTGGTGGCCAAAGAATTGGAGATTTCAGAGGATCTCAGCACCCAACTCAAAAACAGTGCGGTGGAGCGCATCGAAAGCACGGTCATCAAGGTAAACGGAGAAAAGTTCAGGGGTGTGCAGTCGATTGAACTCGAAAACGGCCAAACGCTTGAGGTCGAAGGCCTTTTTATCGAGATGGGCTCAAAGGGCGCGCTGCAACTGGCCACCCTGATCGGCGTCCAACTCGACAGCGAAAGCATGAAGTACATTACCGTGAACCGGTTACAGGAAACCAATATACAAGGCGTCTATGCCGCCGGTGATATCACCGGGCCTCCGTATCAAATGGCCAAGGCTGTGGGCGAAGGCTGCGTTGCCGGTATGGAAGCCGCCACCTATGCCAGGGCTATGCGGAAAAAGGAAGCTGAATAACTGCTGAATAACTGAATAATAGAGCAATACAACCAAGGCCAGTGGTTCACTTGGCCTCTTCGCTGCGCTGCAAGCGTTGCTGCTGTTCGAAGGCGGCCTTGAGTGTGCGGAAAATTTCGCGACTGTAGCGGGGGTTGCGGGTCTCAGCGAAACGATAGGCAAGCCGCAACAGGGTTTTATCGTCCACCAGCGGCAGGTCGGGCCTGAGCGCCTGCACGACCTTGCTCTCCCACAGTTCGCTCCAGGCAGGATCATCCTGCTCACCGGCGCGGTCAAGCGCCTCTTCAATCAGGGCATTACGGTACTGCTCCAACTGGTGCTGTGTCTTCTTGGCCACAATGGCCCCGCCCTGGTGCCGGCCAATGTAATGGTACAACTCTTCCTGCAGGTCACTCACATGGAGCAGTTTGGTCAGGTACTTGATGTGCCGCTTGCGCGCACCGCCCTTCATCGTGGCAGCAGCGCGAACCTCTTGAACAAGCTCTTCCGGGCAGGGTAACTGGTCTTGCGCCTGTTTGGGCAAGGTAACCAGGGCTGAGGCAAGCTGTTCCAACTGCTGCATCTGCCTCTTTTTCTCTGAACGGCTTATTTCCATAACAACATTGATGCGGGCTTCAACTGAACGGGCTCTCTTCCCCTGCAGCCAGCAAGGAGCGAACTGCGTCCCAAATGTGATCAGCCGTGTCTTCCTTGCTCATCAGCGGCACTTCCCGGCTGCTGTTGCGGTCGATCAGGGTCACCTGGTTGGTATCCACATCAAAACCGCTCTGGGAACCCAGAATGTCATTGACCACAATCAGATCAAGATTCTTATCCTGCAGCTTGCGCCTTCCTTCCTGCTGGTGATCCCTGCTTTCAGCTGCAAAGCCGACCAGGATCTGCCTTGCCGTCTTGCGACTGCCCAACTCGGCCAAGATGTCGATATTCTTCACCAGATCGAGCTGCAGGCCATCGCCTGATTTTTTTATCTTATGTTCGGCCGGTGCATCCACCGCAAAATCGGCCACAGCAGCAGCCTTCACAATCACTCTGCTCTGCCCGGCCCGAGCAAAGACGCACTCCGCCATTTCGTGGGCACTCTGCACCCTGATAACCTCTACCCCTGGTGGATCAGTCAGACTGACCGGACCGGCAACCAGAGTTACCGAAGCCCCCCGGCGCATGGCGGTGCGCGCCAAGGCAAAGCCCATCTTGCCGCTGGAGCGGTTACTGAGGTAGCGCACCGGATCAATGGCCTCGCGAGTGGGGCCTGCGGTGATCAGTACCTTGAGACCGCGCAGATCCGAAGGGGCAAAAATACTGAGCAGGGCCTCGCGGGCATCGTCCCATTCCGGTAAACGGCCATCCCCTACCTCCCCACAGGCCAACTCGCCGCTGCCGGGTTGGAGTACCCGGTAGCCAAATTGGCGCAGACGGCGGATATTCTTTTGGGTGGCGGGATGATGATACATGGCGGTATTCATGGCCGGGCACACCAGCACCGGAATGCGCGCAGCCAGCACCACAGCGCTCAGCAAGTTGTCGGCCATGCCGGCGGCGAGCCGGGCGATGGTTTGGGCGCTGGCAGGGGCAATAAGCAGCGCGTCCGCCTCCCTGGACAGATTGATATGCGCCATCAGGGCTTCAGGACCGTCCGCAAACATGTCGCGGTGCACGGCTGTTCCCGCCAGGGCGGCAAAGGTGAGCGCGGGCACAAACCGCTCGGCCGCCTCGGTGAGGATAACCTGAACCAGTGCCTCTTCCTTAACCAGAGCCCGGGTCCATTCCGCAGCTTTGTAGGCTGAAATGGACCCGGTTACTCCCAAAAGAATGCGCTTACCTTGTAAACCAGCCATGTGTGTCAACCTTACTGAGGAATGACTTCTCCAAATGGGTTCACATTACCGGTACTGGCATTGTCAATGGCGATATACATCTGCAGCTTCGTCTTTTTGAAGTACGAATCAGAAAGAATTATCATGCAGGTTTTGCTGGGTTTGACAAAGGCGAGCATGATATTTTTTGAAGAGGTCTCACCCACCATGCGCCACTGGTTGTCGCGCATGGCCGCAACCATGTAGTCCCTTAAGGAAAGGATGCCGGCGTTGCCGGTATACTCCAGCACACCGCCGCGAAACGATTCTGTTTTGATGGCCATGGAATCGTTACGCTGCCACTTGAGTTCAGCGGGAATGGGGATATCCCGGATATCATCGGCAAAACTGCTCACCTGCGGCATGGCGCCATCCAGGCCCGAAGGGTCCATGCTGGGATTGCTTCTCTTGCGGGTGGCACAACCGGTAGTGGCCAGCAGTATAACTGCCAGGGAAAAGACCAGTATTGTTCTGAGTGTTTTTCTGTTCATGGGCGCTCCTTCTCTGTGAAAGCTCTCATTGCTGGGGCTGGATTCGTCCAACCATGGTGAAGAAACAATTCTATTGCAGGACATGAAGTGATAAGGGTACACTGTTTGGTTTGCTGCAACAAGTAATAGGCCACACGTAACTTGGCTTTTGTGGAGACGGACACGGTAATTTCCTTTCGTTGCGATCACGTACTAACTGGGCAGTTGTAAAAAAATCCCTTCGCGATGTCAATAATGATTCCACAACGTTGATTCCACACGCCCTGCCCCAGACCACCTCTTTTTTACTCCATGGCTTCCACTCTCGCTCCTTCAGTTGACGGCAACCAAACCGTGCAATTCATTGACAGTCACTGTCATCTGGACATGGCTCAGTACCGGGGTACCGTGGCGCAAGTACTGGCAGATGCCCGTAGCTGCGGCGTTACCCGGGTGGTGACCATCGGCATTGACTACCAGTCTTCCCTGGCTGCCATTGCCCTTGCCGATCAACATGCAGGCGTTTTTGCAAGCATCGGCTTTCACCCCCATGAGGCTCCGGCGGTCAACGAGCAATCGCTTGCACGGCTGGCAGATTTAGCCACGGCAGCCAAGGTGGTGGCCTATGGGGAGATCGGCCTTGATTATGCCAAAAACTACGCCGAACCCAAAGAGCAGCGGCGGGCCTTCCGCCGGCAACTGGAACTGGCGGTGCAGTTGGGTCTGCCCGTGATCATCCATGACCGCGAGGCCCATGCAGATACCGCCACCCTGATCAAAGAGGCCGGGCATTTGCCCCAGGGCGGCGTGATGCACTGTTTTTCAGGCGATCGCGCCTTTGCCGAGGAGATGATTGCCCTGGGCTTTAAGCTCTCCATTCCCGGCGTCGTCACCTTCAAGAGTGCCGCCACCTTGCACGAAGTGGTGCGCGCGATTGATCTTTCCCATTTCATGCTGGAAACAGACGGCCCTTTTCTGGCGCCGGTGCCGTACCGGGGCAAGCGCAACCAACCGGCCTACCTGGTGCACACTGCAAGAAAAGTCGCTGAACTGAAAAACATTCCCCTTGAGGAAGTGGCCCGCCAAACCACAGCCAACGCCTGTGCCCTGTTTCGCCTCAGTAATGGTGAGAAGTCATGAGTTCTATCGGCATACGTCTGCAACAGGTTTTGCGTGCTATTACCGAGGCAACTGTGCAGGCCGGGCGAGAACCCGGCTCTGTCAAGCTGGTTGCGGTCAGCAAGACGGTTCCGGCGACATTGGTGCAAGAGGCCATGGATTGCGGCCACATGCTTTTTGGCGAAAACTATCTACAGGAGGCACAGGAGAAAATCCCCCTTCTGGGCGCAGGCCCAAGCTGGCATTTCATCGGTCGCCTGCAGAGCAATAAATGCCGCGACGTGGCTGCACTTTTCAATATGGTGGAGACTGTCGACCGGCTCAAGGTGGCACAGCGCCTCAACGAATGTGCCGGCGCACTTGACCGGCGGCTCAACATCCTAGTCCAGGTCAACATCGGTGAAGAGGCACAAAAAGCAGGGGTAATGCCCGACGAAACGGGCCCGCTTCTTGAGAGCATTGCTGCTTGCGCCCATCTCTCCTGCCATGGGCTTATGGCCCTGCCGCCCTATTTCGACAAGCCCGAGGCGAGCCGTCCGTATTTCCGGCAACTGCGGCAACTTGGCCAACAATTCGCCCATAAAGAACTTTTTTATAACAACCATCAGGTCGAACTTTCCATGGGCATGTCCGGCGACTATATCGCCGCCATCGAGGAAGGCGCCACCATTATCAGAGTGGGCACGGCCATATTCGGCGCTCGCCCCCAACCAGGAGATCTGTCATGAATATTGCCATGATTGGCACCGGCTATGTTGGCCTGGTCACCGGCACCTGCTTTGCCGAATTCGGCCATTCGGTGACCTGTATCGATAAAATTGCCGAAAAAATAACTGCGCTTAAAAACGGTGAAATTCCCATATACGAGCCCGGCCTGGACGTAATGGTGCAAAAAAACGTGGAAGAAGGCCGGCTGCATTTCACCACTGAAATGGAACAGGCTATTCCCGAAGCTGACGCCGTGTTTATCGCCGTGGGTACGCCAACTTCGCGCCGCGGCGACGGTTATGCCGATCTTACCTATATCTACGCGGCTGCTAAAGAACTGGCGCCTCTCTTGCGTGACTACACGGTTGTGGTCGATAAGAGCACCGTACCGGTGGGCACGGCCCGCCAGGTTGAGCGGATCATTCGGGAAACCAATCCCGAGGCAGACTTCGACATGGCCTCAAACCCAGAATTTTTACGGGAAGGCGCGGCTATCAACGATTTCATGCGGCCTGACCGGGTAGTGATCGGGGTGGAATCCCATCGGGCTGAGCATGTGCTCAGGGAAATCTATCAACCGCTGTACCGACGCGACACCCCTATCGTTAGCACCGGTATCGAGACTGCCGAGCTGACCAAATACGCGGCCAATGCCTTTCTGGCGGTAAAAATCAGCTTTATCAATGAAATTGCAGGCATTTGCGAGGTAGTTGGCGCCAATGTCATTGATCTGGCCAAGGCCATGGGCATGGATGGTCGCATCGGCAGCAAATTTCTTCATCCTGGCCCTGGTTACGGCGGCTCCTGCTTTCCAAAGGATACCCTGGCCCTGATGCGTATCGTGCAGGAGTATGGGGAAAATGTACACATTGTTGCCGCTGCGGTGGAGGTCAATGCCGCGCAAAAGGCCAGGATGGTGCGTAAAATCAGGGAAATGCTGGGAGGATCCGAAACCGGCAAAACCATTGGTGTGCTTGGACTCACCTTCAAGCCGGAAACCGATGATATGCGCGATTCCCCTTCACTGACCATCCTGCCCGCCCTTCTCGAAAAGGGTGCGCGTATCCGCGCGCATGACCCGCAGGGCATGGAAGAGGCAAAAAAAATACTGCCGGAAGAGATCGAGTATGTGGGTTCCGCCTATGAGGCCGCAGAGGGCGCGGATTGCGTGGTATTGATGACAGAATGGAACCAGTATCGCGCACTCGACTTGGAACGCCTGCGCGAAGTTATGTGCCAACCCGTTTTTGTTGACTTACGTAACGTCTACGAGCCGGATATGATGCGGCGCTTTGGTTTTACCTACACCGGGGTGGGCAGAAAATAAACAACCGTGGGCTTGAGCTTAAAGTCTGCGGGTTTTATTAGCGGACTGCAAGTCCAGTTGAACCGGTTGTCTGAGGCAGCCGGTTACTCAGAGTGCTGAGTATTGATTGTCCGTCCCAACCATGGATGACAACGGATCCCTCCTGCATTCCCATGGTCAAAGGATGTGCTGTACCAGATTACCAACATGGCCTGGATCAGCAGAAAGCTACCCTCAGTCGGCACTTGCCCGACACGCTTGAACTTTGATCTTGAAATGGAATAAGACACAAAAAAAGCAGGGCCGAACGGCCCTGCTTTTTTTGTTAGGAACGAGTAGCGAGGGAAAAATTAACCGCGAACTTTTCTCCTGATTCCTACCAAGCCTACCAAACCGGCACCAAGCAGCCATGCTGCTGCAGGCACGGGAACGGGATTGCTGCCCCCAACAAGACCCTGATATATCGTGGTCGTCCCCCATTTAGTATTTATCCCAGGAGTAATCCAGGCATACTTGCTGAGATCACCATCATTGCTGCCAAGTGCCTCTATATAGCCGTTATATAGAGTTATCTCGTTAGTGCGTTTACCGTAGGGGTCGCGAGTATCGAGTCCAACCTTGCCGTCATGGACCGTATACCAGATAGCTGCTTGCAGTGCTGTGGCTGCATCTCCATGACCGTCAATGTTATACGCATAGGTATCCAGCAACCAAGCTACCTGCCCTGCATTGTTAAGGTTCTTACCGTAGATTTGTCCTGCGTTATTGTAAGTGGTATCTTTATACGATTCACCCGACTGTATTGTCTTGTAGAAATCAACGCAATAAAGGAAGTCCAGCATGGCTCCATCCAAATACGAACCTTCAAACGATCCCGCTCCAACTTCCTGGTATTCCATGTATTCTCCACCCCAAAAGTTAATCTTCTTTTCATACACATGAATCCCAAAGTTGGCAGTGCCAAGCTCCAACAAACTGGCCTTGGCCGAACCTGCGAACACAAATACCATACATACCACTGCCAATACGAGTGTTTTACCGAATGCTTTCATCACGTACTACCCTCCTTTTGGTTCATTGTTTTCATCCCTTTCTATAAAGGGATTTAATACCCGAAAAACCGTTTAGTCTCCGGGCTGTCACACTTTGATTTTTTTACAGTTTTTTCTTCTCCGTTTTTTCCTTACATGAAGTCGATTACAGATTACCAACATTTATGTTATCGTCAAGAAGAATTGATCTCATTTTATCTCTTACGTGATTTTTTCATAAATAGTACACAGAATCATGTAGAAGAGAGCCTGTTTTATGATAAATATGAATTATTTTAGATAGATACAAAAAAATTGAACAAGGAGTTCTGCAACCAATCTATAGAAACAAGGGTCAAACATGGCTTCCCGGTTTCACAAATCAGGCTGTACAGCTTCATCAAGTTAAGCAGTTCGCCACGTAAAGCGTAATCAAATCCTTGATTGCATGTAATTCCGGTCGAGATGAGCACTCGCCTGCGAAAACGAATGAAAACTTCCAGCCGACACAGGAATTGGTGCTCAGGTAGTACGCGCATGTGAAGTGTACAAAAAAATAACGGGTACCTAGATTACTCTAGATACCCGTTATTACTGGCGGGGCCGACGAGACTCGAACTCGCGACCTCCGGCGTGACAGGCCGGCGTTCTAACCAACTGAACTACGACCCCAGTATGTGGTGGGCGAAACAGGGATCGAACCTGTGACCCTCGGCTTGTAAGGCCGATGCTCTCCCAGCTGAGCTATTCGCCCCTCGTTGCAGGATGAAGTATTACCTTTATCAAGAATGCTTGCTTTCGTCAAGCAAAAACAGTGGAGAAACCTTATTCTCGCCGTGAAAATCGCAACAAACAACTACAGCGGTGCACCTGTGTTGCGATCGGCGAGGGTATAGCTCCCATATAAGGGTTCAATGGGCGCGTTGACAAAAAGGCTTTCTCCGTCCGCCAGAACCAGCGCCTTTTGCAGCACCTCAGCAACATGATCAACCAGTTCGATGTGCAGGCTGTCCCGAATTTTTGCGGGAACGTCGCGCAGGTTACGTTCGTTCTCGCGGGGAATCAGAACCTCGGTGATATTACCCCTCCGGGCTGCCAGCAGTTTTTCCGTCAAACCGCCAATGGGCAGCACCCTGCCCCGCAGGGTGATTTCCCCGGTCATGGCAAGGCAGCAGCGTACCGGTATCCTGAGCAGGGCCGAGGCAATGGCCGTGGCAATGGTAATGCCCGCTGAAGGCCCATCCTTGGGGATAGCACCTTCCGGCACATGCACATGGATGTCGATTTTCTGGTAGCAGTCGGGATCAAGACCCAACTGGCCGGAATGGGAACGCACATAGGAAAGCGCGGCCTGGGCCGATTCTTGCATGACCTCGCCCAATTTACCGGTAATCACCAGCTTGCCGGCGCCAGGCATGACTGTGGCCTCAATCTGCAGCAGTTCCCCGCCCATTTCTGTCCAGGCCATGCCCGTGGCCAGACCAACCCTGTCCTGCTCTTCGGCCAGGCCGAAACGGTATTTGGCCACGCCCAGGTAGTCTTCCAGGGTTTCCGGAGCAATGCTGTACTGTTTTTTGAACTGACCTGATTTGAGCCGGTCGCGAGCTACCTTGCGGCACAGGGAGCCAATGGTGCGCTCCAGACTGCGCACTCCGGCCTCGCGGGTATAAGAGCGGACAATGCCCAGTACGGTCTTTTCCGGCAAGGTGATATCTTCCGGGGCAAAGCCGTTTGCCTCCAGTTGCTTTGGCAGGAGAAAATCCGCCGCGATGTGCAGCTTTTCTTCTTCAGTATAGCCGCGTAATTCGATAATCTCCATGCGGTCTTTCAAAGGAGCGGGAATGCCGTGGAGATGGTTGGCCGTGGTGATGAACAAGACCTGGGAGAGATCGTAATCCAAGTCAAGATAGTGGTCGTTGAAGCTGTTGTTCTGCTCCGGGTCCAACACTTCGAGCAAGGCCGAGGCTGGATCGCCACGGAAATCGCTGCTCATTTTATCTACTTCATCCAGACAAAAGACCGGGTTGACCACCCCTGCCCGCTGCATAGCCAGAATAATCTTGCCCGGCATGGCGCCGATATAGGTGCGCCGGTGGCCGCGGATCTCTGCCTCGTCATGCACCCCGCCTAGAGAAATGCGCACAAACTCACGACCAATGGAACGGGCGATTGATTTGCACACCGAAGTCTTGCCCACACCCGGCGGACCTACCAGGCACAGGATGGGCCCCTTGATTTTTTTAACCTGGGCCTGAACGGCCAGGTATTCGAGGATGCGTTCCTTGGGCTTATCAAGGCCGAAATGATCCTCATTGAGGATATCCTCGGCCCGGTTGATGTCGATGCGGCTGCGGGATTTCTTGCGCCAGGGCAGATTGAGGATCACGTCCAGGTAGTTGCGCACCACCGTGGTTTCCGCAGACATGGGCGGCATCTGCCGCAATTTGCGGAATTCCTTTTCCGCCTTTTTGCGCACCGGTTCCGGCAGGCGCTTCTTGGCAATGGCCGCTTCCAGATCGGCCATATCGTCTCCGCCCTCGCCCTGCCCCATCTCCTCCTGGATGGCGCGCATCTTCTCGGCCAGATAGAAGTTGCGCTGCACATCGTTCATCTTTTTCTTCACCTTGGCGTTGATATCTCGCTCAAGGCCCATGAGTTCGATCTCACGGTATAAGAGCTCCAGCACCGAGCGCATGCGCTCGGGCACGGACAGGGTTTCCAGGAGTTCCTGTTTTTCTCGGCTGATAACGGGCAGATGGGCGCAGATCGTATCCACCAGGCGGATAGGATTCTCCTGCTCCATAATGGATTGCAGCACCTCACGCGGGATCTTGCGGTTGGCCTGGCAGTAACCGTCAAAGACCTTGCGTAGTTCGCGCACAAAGGCGGGCAGTTGCGGGCTGTCGGTGTCGGTATCCACTGCATCCATCAGGCGGGCATAGGTGCAAGAGGCGTCGCCGGTGAGTGGATCAAAGGCACCGATCAAACGGGCCCGCTCTTTGCCCTTGACCAGGGCCTTGACCGTCCCTTCCGGCAGGCGCAGCAGTTGCATCACCTTGCCCAGGGTGCCCATGGTGAAGAGATCTTTTTGGGTGGGGTCCTCCACCGTGGCCTCGCGCTGGGTCACCAAAAAGATGAGGCTTTCTTCCTGCATGGCGCGCTCAAGGGCCTGTACGGATTTTTCCCTGCCCACCACCAGGGGCGCTACCATGCCCGGGAACAGGACAATGTCCCGTAAGGGCAAAAGCGGATAGATTGCAGAGGTGTTTTCCGTCATGATGCTTCCTGGTCTTGCGTGCCGTCTTCTTTTTGCGTGTACAAAAGAACAGGTTTTTCCTCGTTGCTGATCACCTGTTCGTTAATGACACACTCGCTTACTCCCTCCTCGGAAGGCAGATCGAACATGACATCCAGCATGCGTTCTTCCATAACCGAACGTAGGCCGCGAGCACCGGATTTGCGTTCAATGGCCTTGCGGGCAATGGCACGGTAAGCACTTTCCGTGAAATGGAGTTGTACGTTTTCCAGGGCAAACAGGTGCTGGTACTGCTTGCTGAGGGCGTTTTTCGGCTCTTTGAGGATGCGCACCAGATCATCTTCGCTCAGTTCCTCAAGGGCCGCAATAACCGGCAAACGGCCGACCAGTTCCGGAATAAGACCGAATTTCAGCAGATCCTCGGGCTGGATTTCGTTGAGCAGTTCGCTGTAGGAACGGCTTTTCTGGCTGACCACATTGGCCCCAAAGCCCATGGCCTTTACCCCGCTGCGCTGGCGGATGATATCCTCAAGCCCGACAAAGGCTCCACCCACGATGAAGAGGATATTGGTGGTATCGATGCGAACCAGTTCTTCCTTGGGATGCTTGCGGCCGCCCTGTTTGGAAACCGTGGCCACCGTGCCTTCGATAATCTTCAACAGGGCCTGTTGTACGCCCTCGCCGGAGACATCGCGGGTAATGGAGGCCGAGTCGGATTTGCGGGCGATTTTGTCGATTTCATCAATATAGATAATGCCGTGTTGCGCCTTCTCAACATTGTAATCCACGCTCAAAAGGAGGCTTGAGAGGATACTTTCTACATCTTCTCCCACATAGCCGGCCTCGGTGAGCATGGTGGCATCGGCAATGGTGAAGGGCACATTGAGCAGGCGGGCCAGGGTTTGCGCAAGCAAGGTTTTACCGCTGCCCGTGGGCCCTATGAGCACCACGTTTGACTTCTGCAGTTCCACCCCGTCTTCAGCATCAACCGGGGCCGTGATCCTTTTGTAGTGGTTGTAGACTGCAACCGAGAGCACCCGCTTGGCCCGATCCTGACCAATGACATAGCTGTCCAGGTAGGCCTTGATCTCCTTGGGTGTATGGAAAGAACCGCCTTTGGGGTCGGCGACGATCTCTAACTCCTGCTCATCCGGATCTTCATCATTGATGATGGCGTTACACTCGCCCACGCAGGCATCGCAGATATAAACCGGAGAACCGGCATAGGTATCCGGCCCGGAAATCATGTGCTCCGCTTCGGTTGGTTTTCTGCCGCAGAAGGAACAAACCTGCGCCTTGCCGGGCTCGGTGCTACCGCTATCCATCACGCCTTCTTTTCTCCTTCTGTCTTTTCGCGGCTAGTGAGCACCTTGTCGATAATGCCGTATTCACAGGCCTGGGTCGGGCTCATGAAGTTGTCGCGCTCAGTGTCGCCCTGCACTTTTTTCAGGGTTTTGCCGGTATGTTTAGCTAAAATCTTGTTCAAATCCTCGCGCATGCGCAGGATCTCGCGGGCATGGATATCAATATCCGTGGCCTGGCCCTGAAAGCCGCCCATGGGCTGATGGATCATGATACGGGCATTGGGCAGGGCATAGCGCTTGCCCTTGGCGCCGCTTGCCAACAGCAGCGCACCCATGGACGCGGCCTGGCCCATACACAGGGTGGCCACATCGCAGCGGATGTACTGCATGGTATCGTAAATGGCCATACCGGCAGTGACTGAGCCGCCGGGCGAATTGATGTAGAAGGTGATATCCTTGTCCGGGTCATCCGCTTCCAGAAAAAGCAACTGGGCCACAATCAGACTGGCGACATCATCGGTCACCTGTGTGCCCAGAAAGACGATGCGCTCCCTGAGCAGGCGCGAATAGAGATCAAAGGCGCGCTCGCCCCGGGGGCTTTGTTCCACTACCATGGGGACTAAATGCATACTGACCTCGCAAACCCTTGCCCGTGAGCAAGGGTGTCTAAGCAAAATTTATTCCGCGGGTTTTTCTTCCGCTTCTTTTTCTTCAACTTCCTGAGCCGGTTCCGGGACCTTGTCAATGATCACGCTCTGCTCTCTGAGAAAGTTCAGCACCTTTTCGTTGTGCAGTTCGTTCATAAAGGGCAAGAGTTCTTCCCGGCGGTTGAAATAGCCTTTCACTTCCTCGACCGTCATGCGGTACTGCTCGGCAATGCGCTGATAGCCGCGTTCGATGTCTTCATCTGCCAGCTTGATTTCTTCCACCTCAGCGATCTTTTTCAGCAGGAAGTCGCCCTTGACCCGTTTTTCGGCAATCTCCCGGTTGCGGTCAACCAGTTCCTTGAGATCAATACCGGCTGATTCAAAGCTCAGACCGCTGCGCTTCAGGTTCTCCTCGGTCTGCTTGAGCATCTCCTGGATCTCATAGTTGACCAAGCGTTTGGGTACTTCAAAGGGGGTCAGCTCAATGAGGCGGAGCACGATCTTGTCGTCCAGATCGCCTTGGCGTGCGGTTTCCCGAGCCTTGGTCATGTCGTCGCGGATAGCGTTTTTCAGATCATCCAGGCTCTTGTAGTCGGCGTTCACATCCTTGGCCAGTTCATCGTCCAGCTCCGGCTTGATCCGCACCTTCACTTCCTTCACATCCACCTTGAACTCAACCTTTTTGCCGGCCAGGATCGGGTTGGGATAATCGCCGGGGAAATCGATCTCATACAGGGTTTTGTCGCCCTGGTGCAGACCTACCAGCTTCTTTTCAAAATCCTCGCCCAGGCGAAAGGTGCCCATATCAATGAGGTAGTTTTCGTTGTGCACCTCTTTCATAGCCTTGCCTTCATGAAAACCCTGGAAATCCACGGTAACCAGATCATCCATGGCAATGGCATGGCCTTCGGGCGCGGTCTGGATGGCGGCCTGTCGCCGTTGAATGCGCTGCAGTTCCAGCTCTATCTCTTCGTCACCCACTGAAAGCGGCGGCAGCTCGATTTCCAGACCCTTGTACCGGTTGAGTTCGAATTCCGGTTTGATATCCACCATGGCCACATAGGAAAAGCCGCCTTCCTCGGTAAAGCGGTGCTCGGCAATCTCCGGATGCACGACCGGTTCAATCTTTTCCTGTTCAATCGCGTTGAAGTAGCTGTCCTGCACCAACTGCTCGCCAACCTCTGCCTCGATCTGCTCTTTGAAATTTTTCTCCAGCACCGTGCGCGGCACCTTGCCCCGCCGAAAACCCTTGAGGGATATCTCTTTGTTCGCCTTGGCATAGGCCTTGTCCAGGGCTGGCTTGACCGCTTCTTGGGGCAGGGTGATGGTCAGTTTGCGGGTGAGGTCGGAAAGCTGTTCAACGGCGATGTCCATGGAAAATAATCCTTACTATGGCTGTTTGCAGACCGCTTGGGCGGTGCAGATTTATGGGATGACGGCTCTTTGCCTCAAGGACCGTGGTGCGAATATATTGAATAGAGCAAATGTGTTTTGGTGCGAGAGGGGGGACTTGAACCCCCAAGGTGTGAACCGCCAGATCCTAAGTCTGGTGCGTTTGCCAATTTCGCCACTCTCGCGTAAATTTTGTATTAATAATCAGTACCGGCCCTCGCGTCAAGCAATGACAAGAGAAAGCGGCAGTCTCTCGTTCCGGCCCGCAAATGATAAGGGGTGCGGATGTGGTGTATTGACGATCATGCCTGTGTTTGCCCGGCATGATCCTCTTGTTCACCCCTGCGGATGAATGCAAGGGCCGGCAGGGTGAGCAACAGATTGGCTGTAGCAATCAGGTGGAAGGCCATGGTCAGGCCCCAGTGATCGGTGCTGGTGCCGGCAAAAAGTGCGCCCGCAAAGACGCCTGCGCTCATGGCCAAGTTAAACACACCCATCATGGCGCCATGACCAAAATGGTTTCTACCTTCTTCCGAGGCATAGGCCCCCAAAACCGGCCAGAGTACTGCCTCGCTGCAGCCGAGAAAGAGGTAGGCCAGGAGCATGGCTTCAAAGCTCGCCATGGACGGAATCAGAAACAGGGCCGCACTGGTGCAAATGGAGCCGATAAGAAGCAGAATCTTTTTGTCGACCCGGTCGGCAAGGCGGCCGAAGGGGATTTGCAGCACCCCGTTAACAAGGGTTCTGCAGGCCATGACAATGCCCATGTGGGTGGAGGTGCTGTTGGGCCATGGAGCCATGATCATGGGAAGAAAGGCCATGGCGGGCACAATCATCAGCACACTGGCAAAACGGGCCAAAAGGATGCCGAAGCTGCGCTTGCGCTGAAACATGTGGCCCATGTTTTTGAGAATACCGATTTCCCTTGGCCTTGCGGATTGTTGTGATGGCGGCAGCAGGGCCAGTACCAGGAGGAGCGCGCCCAAAGACAGCATGGCCATAACATAAAATACCGGGCCAAGACCCAGACGATCGGCAATGACGCCGCCAATGACCGGGCCAAAACCAATGCCGCAGAACAGAGAGGCATTCATCATGCCCATGTATTTGCCGTCCTGACCGGGCGGGGCCAGGGCACTGGTGTAGGCCATGGCCACCGGCACAATCATGGCTGCCCCCATGCCCTGGAGAATACGGATATAGACCAGATGGGCTACAGACTGGGCCAAAGGAACCAGGAGGCCAACCATGCCGTAAATAATCAGCCCTATAATAATGAAGCGCTTGCGGCCGCGTCGATCAGACCAATCGCCCACCAAAGGTTGCAGCAACCCTCGGCTGAGCGAAAAGGCCGCGGTAATCACACCCAGAGCAAAACCACCGGCCCCAAGCTGCACTGCAAACTGCGGCAAAACCGGAATAATGACGCCAATGCCCAGCATGGCGATAAAAACCGCCGCAAAAAGAGTGGCCAGAATCTGTGTTTTCATACTGGGCACATACGTCGCGTGGATTGCATAATAATGGTCGTGAGTTGAACGAAGCGTATTGTCACTTCCATATCAAAGTCCTATCTATGCCGGCTTCAGAAAATGCTCGCAGGCCGTGCCAGATGCACACCTGCCTCGCATTTTCCTCGCCTCCTTGACACATTTTGTGATCTGGAACTGGAATAACGCCATTGTTGTCCTTCAAATTATCTGACACAAACGCTAAAAACATGATCAGTAAAAAGGCTGCGCAGCCGAAATCTTAGACATTTATAGTATAATATCCAGCATTTACTTGAAATATATCGTTATTAGGGCTATAATTGTCTGGTTTCTAAAAAATACAAACAAAAAGGTGAACGAGTGAAAGGATCAAAAAAACAAGTCGCTTTGGCCAAGGATATCCGTGCAAAATTTGTTTCAAACGCAAAACCGCTGCTTGGCAAAAACCCTAACGCTGACCGCGCCATCCATTCGATTCTCTCTATCAATAAGGCCAACTTTTGGATCAGCTACGAATACACGAACTGGCGCATCCTCCTCAAGTCCCTCTATTCAATCGGCCTGCACAACAAGGGTGAGGGCTGGAGCAATTTGATCCAGGCCGACAGAGATACCCATATTATAACAGAGACCTGGACCGAGATAGTGCCTAACGGCAAGGGAGGGGAAAAAGTAAAAAGGAATCGAATTTGGGACGCTTAAAAATGAGCTGGGAGTTTTGTTGACTGCCGGTTGCAGATATACAGGGAGGCAATAAGAGTACTGATTGCCCCCTGGTTTTTCGGAGGCAGAAGGGGAAACTGCAAGCTCCCCAAATGTGCGCTATCAGCCCTTATTATTCGTATCGGCCGCCCTTGCCGGTACGCATGGCTCCATTCTTAAACTGTGGAGCTTTCGACCATAGCGGTGCGGTTCAGGGGTAGATGTCGTGCGAATCTGCAACAAAGAACAGATTCATCCCTGTCTGCGCCCAAACTTCGCGGGTTCAGGCACGCTGAACTATGCACATAACGCTCCGGCATGCAGGCGGGATCTCCGTGCATCTTCCCTACAAAAACCAGGCAAGCACAAAGATGCCCAGCATGGTGCAGGCTAGGGCCAGCTTGAGCACCACGCCGAATAAGAGCCCGACCCAGGTGCCGAATCCTACCTTGGCTGCCTGCCCCAAATGGCGTTGATGCTGCAACTCGCCAATGGCAGCGCCGGCAAAAGGCCCCAGAAAGAGCCCCCAGACACCAAAAAACAGGCCGACAAAGGTGCCGACACTGGCACCGATAATGGCCTGTTTACCGGCACCGACCCGCTTTGCGCCCAGTGCGGTCACCCAGAAATCCAGGGCCAGGGCCAAAAGAGTCAGGAGGCCGAGCACGGTCAGGGTGATGACGCCAATCTTCGTAAAACCGCCGGCCCAGGCCCCCAGAAGCATGCCGACAAACATCAGGGGCAGGCCCGGAATGGCGGGCAGCACCGTGCCGGCAAGACCGACTAAGACCAGTAAGACTGCAATACCATAGTATAGGATCTGTATATCCATCCTTCATTTCTCCCTATCCCGGTTCCAGATCAAAGCCCTCTCGGGAACTAAAATGAGCCAAGGTGTGCAACGCGAACCGCGCGTCGAATAACCAGTCTATTTATCCATCCGCACTCTACATCGGTGCAGATTGAGCGCTGTTTCCAGAAAACCAGGGCTGAAACTGTTCAATGTCTTGAAAAAAGGAGGCTGGATACAAAAACGCATATGCCTGTCGCCCCGGCCACGAACAGGGTGCAGAAAATGCAGATACGCGGCATGCAGGCAGAGTGTATCCCCAACTTGGCCCTTGCCGTAGAGGCGGTCACCCACAATTGGGCAAGCCAATCCCAGAGGATGGCTTGCATGCAGGCGCAGTTGGTGGGTGCGCCCAGTTAACGGCCACAGGGCAACCAGGGTTTTGCCGCCATGGCAATCCAGCTTCCGCCAGAGTGTATACCCTGTTTTACCCTGCAAGGAGTCATAGATCTGGTAGGGCCTTCGGGCCGGATCCAGGCGAAAGGCCAGACGAACCATCCCGCCCTGCCCGGCCGGCTCACCCTCCAAAAGGGCAAGATACATTTTCTCCACTCGGCGCTCGGCAAACTGGCCGCTCAAGTTACGCTGCCCCTCGCGGCTCAGGCCAAGCACCATCAGGCCGGAGGTATCCATATCGAGCCGGTGCGCGGCCGGTTGTTCGATAGACCAGGGGCAAAGGCGACGCAACCGGGATACGACGCAGTCCTGCTTGTGCGGGCCGCGCCCAGGTACGGCCAGAAGCCCGCCCGGTTTATCAATAACCGCACAGTGGCGATCCAGATAGAGCACCTTCAGCGAGGACACATTCAGCGGGCCGTCTGTACCAACTCCTGCATTCACAGGCCGCATAACTGAAAGCCCAAAATCGGTTGGCATTTGCCTGCACAGGGCGGATAACGGCAGCCATGTTCCCTGCCAGCCGAAGCATTGGCTCCGCCCCAGTAAAATTCGGCTATGCTGAACGGCTGCAAACCAAGGCTTTGTGCCTGATGCAGCAGTTTCGGCGCACAGCAGTCGCCGGCACCTGAAGGCGGGCCGGATTGCGGCGGAAAGAACGAGGTCAGTGGTCGCGTTTCGCCCCGGAAGTTGCGCAAATGATAGAGAGCATGGATGGCGGCCATGTTGTGCCTTGAAAGCTGCCGCCGCTTGCTGATCAAGTCCTGCCGTAGTGCTGCGGATGGGGGCAGCCCGGCAATTTTCGCTCCCAGCTCTTTGATTCTCCGTTCCACCGGCGCATGCAAGCGCAAAAAATCCTGCACAGCAAAAACCGGCGGCACCCAACCTGCAGCATCCCACAGGCCATTGAACATGCCGGAGAAGGCTAGTAAGCGGCGTTCTCTGCCCTGCGCATCCCGGCAGAGCAAAAGACCCAGCATCTTACCGCCACCGGGGTTAAAGAGCGGAGTTGTACGGCAACGCGGATCAGCCTGATCCTCGGGCTGCTGATAATCGATGCGGCCATGGCGGCGCAAAGCTGCCATCAAATCTCGGCCATGTTCCCAGGCTTCCGCCCAGGGCAGCTCGTGCCAGGTGCGGCAGCGCATGCAGTAGCCGCCGTTACGGTCTGTAGGCCCAACCTGATCCATCACATTTCATCGCAAAGCGGCAAAAAACGCTCACTTTCTAAACAACCACAGCAACAGGGTGAGGAGAAGGCTCACCAGGATGGAGGTGGTCAGGGGAAAGTAGAACTGAAAGGATTCACGGCTGATGTGTAGATCTCCCGGCAGCCTTCCCAGGGGCAAATGCCGCAGCCAGGGCCAGAGTAGGCCTATGAGGATCAGGACAATGCCTGCGACGATAAGAAAGCGGTTCAAGCGGCCAACCCCCTGGCCAGGTTTTGCCGTCGTTCATGCTGGGTAAGCAGGACCCCGGCCAAAACGGCTACGCAGGCAAAGCCCTGCTGCAGGTTTAGCCGTTCACCCAGAAAGATAAAACCCATCAGAATGGAAAAGACCGGAATCAGGTTGATGAAGGCAGAGGCACGGCTGACCGGAATGCGACTCACGCCGTAGTTGTAGAGGGCATAGGCACCAAAACTGACCACCACACCGAGATACACCACCACCAGCACACTCTCAAGGCTGGGCGGCGGCATCTGGCGCACCTGCGGCAGGGCCAGCATGGGGGCAAAGAAGATGAGCCCAGAAAAGGCCTGCAAGCCGGTGAGGTGGAAGGAGGATAGATCCTTGGTTAAATATTTCATGGAAATCGTGTAGCCTGCGGCACAGATCATGGCCAGGAATTCGAGCAGATTACCCAGTAAGGGGTTGGGCGCGTCCTCGGTACCGCCGGCCGCATAACCAAGCCACAGGGCTCCGACCGCTGCCAGGGCAAAGCCGGCCAGGAGCCGAAGTGTAACCCGTTCCCCCAAGAAAAGCCCAGCACTTAAGGCCACCAGAAGCGGCAGCATGGTGGAAATCATTGAAGCCTGGGAGGCGCTAGTGTACATAAGGGCTGCTGCCTCAAAAACAAAGTAGAGGCAAGGTTCACACAGACACATCAAGATCAGAATCGGCACATGCGCCTTAGTCAGGGGCATGCGCCGGTATGAACCTAAAAACGGCAGAAAACAAAGCGTGGCCACAGCCATGCGGCCAAAAAGAACGGCAATGGGATGCAGTTCCCGAAAACTGTATTTCATGGCCACAAAGGAGCTTCCCCACAGCGCCATTGCCAGCAAGAGCGCCAAAATGGGAAGAATATTTTTCAACGCAGCCACCATATGTCAAGTCTTATGCACACACGTACAAAACGATCCCTTCACAGTTTTTCTGTTGTGATTCTGGGCCTTCTCAGCCTGCCCGTCTTGAGTATCTCCGGGCCTGGCCGGGTTCTGGCCGCAGACAGCAATCTGGACGCGGTCAGCGCCCGGCAAACCATGGCCATCTGCCGGCAGGCAGGCCGCATGGATGCAGGCCAAGTCCAACAGAGCAGCGCCATGGTCGGGCGCATGAACTATAACGCCCAGCGTATCTTTCGCAAGGTTTGCAGCACGCCGGGGGTCGATTACGGTCTAGTTCAGCAGGTGGGAGAAAAGCTTTTGCAGAGCCGCTTGTCCTATGAGCAGGTGCGCTCCTACGACGCTCTTGCGTCTATGCCCAATTTCAACGCCAACTATACCCTGCCGGCGCTGGATGCCATCAGCACTCTGAACTTTGCCTCTGGCCGCACCTTCCGCAATTTTGCCGCGCTCCAGGGCGCTACCGCCGATCAGGCCCTGCAAATGATCCCCCAGCTCAATGAGGCCTCTCCCCTGGTCAATCAGGCGGCGCGGGCCTATTTCGGCGTTTCCGGCATGCGAGTGGACACTGCCATGCAGGGGCTGCCCATTATTGTGCAGATGCGCAACAAGCAGGCCCAGGCCCTAATTGCCTTTGCTGAAACCCCGGGCATGGATCCGCAGACCATGGTGCAGGGCATGGACATCATCCGCAAGATGGGGGATGTCAATGTGTGGAACGCCCGTTCCTTGTTTAAGAGCAAGGAAACTTCAGGCCAGGAGGCCTTGGCCTGGCTGAAGAATTACTTCACCCTCTCCATGTCGCAGCAAGAGGTAATCTACGACCGCCTCCAGGGCCGCCAAAAATCGGTACTGCTCAAGGGTCTGTATGACGGCGGCGAAGAGGCCATCTGGAAGATCAACAACCTGCATGCGGTCACCGATGAAAACGGCTATGAATACCCGGCCGCCAGGGTCAACCGCATGTCCAAAGCACAGTTGCAAGGTCTGTTCAACAAGCTGGACGGCACCACCCGTTCCCGTTTCGGCGCACAATTTGCCGGTGCAGGTCAGGGGCAGGCCGTCTCCATTCTGCAGCAGGCCACTTCGGCAGCCCGGGTACAGGCCGCCAAAGACCTGACCACCGCCAACATGTACGTGGTGCTGGCCCAGGGCAGTGAACTCTATGACTCGTCGTTCCGCAACATTGTGGTGCCGGTAATGAAAAGCCGGATCGCCCAGCGCAATGGCGGCGATTTATTGAACTTTCTCCGCCAGATCGATCCGGAAAGCCGCTTTGTCTCCGACTTCATCTCCAGTAACGCGCAGAAGGGCAAGTTGACCGAATTTTTCCCTACGGATTTTGCCAGGCAAAAGGAGATATTGAACCTGGTCGGCAGTTCTGCCTTCAAGGATGCGGATTCCGTACTCCTCTTTTCAGCCACCTTTTCCCATTTGCTCAAGGTGCTGACCCCTGAGGCGCGCAGCCACCTGATTGCGCTCATGGCTCGCGAAACACAGGGCGGCAACCAGATCACCGCCAAGCTGGTACGGGTTATTTTGCAGTACTATGTGCAGACCTATCCCGAATTGCTGGGCTCCAACGACCGCCTGCTCATCAGCCGGCTTTTGGTGCAGCAGGGCGCGGTCAATCTGGACCACTACCAGAGCACACCTTTTGCCGAGTGGAAAAAGGACGGCAAGATGGCCTCGCTCTCCATGTTTCACCCGGATGACGACGGCCGTCAGTCCTTTGCCTCCAACGCCGGCCTGCTCATGAAAAACGGCTACCAACTGGTGCCTTCCAAGTACTACACCATCAGCCAGATGACCCCTGCCCTGGAGTCATCCATCCGCTCCTGGGCCCGGGGCTCGATTGGAGAGTTGTTCCAGGCCATGCGCACCCGGCATTTCGCGGTCAGTTTTGTGAAAAATGTCAATGGCGTCAATATCGTCAATACCCAGTTCGTCTACTCGGGCAAGGAACATCAAAAAGAGCTGCTCAGGCGTTTTATCCTCTCCGGCGACGAAATGCTGGCCCAGCGCGGCCACAGCTACTGGCGCTCTGAGCAGATCATCGAGCCGCTCACCGAGTTGATCGACGAGGGCAAGATCACGGCAGCAGACTTGAGTGGCAAGCAGCGTTTTCTCAGCCTGGGCTCCTGCGGCGGCATGAAAGTATACACCACCCTGACCAGGCTTTTTGAAGGCTCGGTGGATCTGCTCGCCTCCATCGGCACAGGGCTCGCCATGATCAACGACCCGTACAACAAGAGTTTCTGCGAGATCATAGCCAAAAATCCCAGTTCCATTTCCTGGAAACAGGTGGCCCAGCAGACCACCTATATTTTCTCAGGCGAACAGGGCCAGGATTATCTCCAACCCGGCTCACTCACCGCAATCCTCCATAAAATCCTGGATGAATCCCAGCCCCAGGGGCAACAGGGCCGCACCGCCGCCACGCAAGGCCGCGGCAACCAGGAGCCCGTTTATGATGCCCGCGAGCAGCATCAGGGCGGTCGCCCGGTCTACTACGGCAACTGAAAGCGGTTTCATCCTTGGCGCTCATCACCCCACAACAACTGCCCACCTGGCTTGAGAACCTGAATACGTCTCAAGTCCGGGTGATTCTGCTCTTTGGTGAAAACTACCTCTGCCGCAGGGCTGCAAGCCGGATTGAAGAGGCCCTGGTTGCCGGTGGCGGGGTGGTGCATCCCATTGATGGCGATGAGGAGGATGTGCAGCAAACCCTTGCCCGCCTGAGCAGTTTCAGCCTCTTGGGCGGGCGTCAGATCTACCGGGTCAACAACAGCAGGCTGCTCTACTCCAAGAAGAACAGCAAAGCCCTGTGGGAGCGGGTGCTCAAGGCGCGTGCTACCGGCCAGGACGAGCAGACCAGAAAGGCCCTATCTGCATTTGTGCGGGCTGCCGGTTTGCCGATGCAGGAAGACGTCTTACAGGCCATGCCTGCCGGCCAATGGCAGAAAAATTTCGGCTTTGCCGCGCCGGGCGAGGATCTCGGCTGGACCGGCCCCTATCTGCACCAGCCTGAAAGCGAAAAAGAGCAGACAGCGCAACTGGCTGATCCGGCTGATCAACTTGTAGAACTGCTGGCCAGGGGCATCCCGCCGGCCAATGTGCTCATCCTTGTTGCCGGCGAGGTGGACAAGCGCAAAAAGCTCTTCAAGTACTTAAAAGACAACGAAACCATAGTTGACTGCAGCGTGGCCGAAGGTTCCGGGGCCAAGGCCAAGGACGAACAACTGACGGTCTTGCACGGCCTGATTGCCGGCACTCTGGCTGAACAGGGCAAAAAGCTGCCGCCGAATCTCATCCCGGTTCTCTTGGAGCGGGTTGGTTTTCATCCTGTGGCCCTGGTCAACGAACTGCGCAAACTCATGCTGGCTGCAGGCGACGAGGAGCAGATCCGCCCAGAAGATGTGGATGAACTGGTGGGCCGCACCCGGCAAGACGCCATTTACGAACTCAACAGCGCCATTACCCGAGCACGGCTGGATGAGGCCCTGATCCTGCTGCCAAGGTTACTGGCAAACGGCATCCATCCCCTGGCAATACTCGCCAGTCTGCGCAATGCAGTGCGCAGCGCCCTGCTCTTCCGCTCGCTGATCGACACCGTTCATCCGCCCTTTTCCCCGGCCATGAACTTCAACACCTTCCAGCAGCAGTACCTGCCCGCCCTAAAGGAGCAGGAACTGTGGAAAAAGGAACTCTCCGGCCATCCCTACGCCCTCTACAACCAGTTCAAGGATGCGTATCCCCATCCCCTGCCCTGCCTGGTCAGGTGGATGCAACTCCTGCAGGAGGCGGAGTTCCGCCTCAAGGGTTCGGGCGCGGATGATGAACTGGTTTTCCACCGCCTGCTTTTCTCCATGCTCGCCCCTGCCCCTGTTTCGTCTGCATCCTCCCGACCGCCTGTACTTGCAAAATCCTTCGCCAGCATTACAATTCAATCATAACTGTCGTTTGTTCAAAACTCCGTCAACCAACCCAAAACCCATCGCACCAGGGAAGCATGGCAGCATGCCAAGCTCTTCCATGTACAGGAGCATATGGCCGCAAAAGCAGCAAGCCCCCAGGGCGAGACAGGAACCATCAGCAAGGAAACGGTGCAGGAACCACCTCTGTACAGGGTGTTGCTGCATAACGACGACTACACTACCATGGAGTTTGTCATCATGATTTTGGAGCGCGTCTTTGATAAAAATATCGAAGAGGCGACCCGCATCATGCTGAACGTGCACCATGAAGGTGTGGGTCTTGCCGGCCGGTACACCAAGGAAATCGCCGAAACCAAGGTGATGACCGTGCATCGTCTGGCCAAAAAAAGCCGGTTTCCCCTACGGTGTTCTTTGGAACGAGATACCTGATTGCCCCTTAGGCGCGTGCCAGGCACTGAACAGGCAGAATAGCCGCCGCGCCGCCGCTGAGGACACCAGCAATGTTGAGCAGAGATTTGGAACTGGCCCTGATCAAGGCGATCAAGGAGGCCAAAATCCACCGGCACGAATATGTCACCGTTGAGCACATGCTCTACGGTCTTTTACATGATGAACTGGCCCGCCACATCATTACCAGTTGCGGCGGCAACAACGATACCCTGAAGGAACGGCTGGAACGCTTCTTCAACGGCGGCATGCCGGTTTTGAAGGACGCCGGCGGTGAACCGGCCCAGACCGTGGCCTTCAACCGGGTGCTGCAGCGCGCGGTGAGCCATGTGCAGAGCTGCGGCAAAAAACAGGTGGATACCGGCGATGTGCTGGTGGCCATTTTTAACGAGCAGGACTCCCATGCGGTGTACTTTTTAGGCACCGAGGGCGTGGGCCGCATGGAAGTGGTGGAGTATATCTCCCACGGTCTGCCGGAACACATGCGCACAGACAGCGGCAAACAGCCCCAGCCCGGCGGTGAGCGGCCCAAAAAAGCGGACGAAAAGTCGAACGGCAACCCGCTTGAAGATTTTACCGTCAACTTTGCCAAACGTGCCGCAGAAGGCCGCATCGACCCACTCATTGGTCGCGAACGCGAGTTGCAGCGCATGATGCAGGTACTGTGCCGCCGCAAGAAGAACAACCCGCTTCTGGTGGGTGAGCCCGGTGTGGGCAAGACCGCCATGGCCGAAGGCCTAGCCCTGCGCATCCATCAGGACGGCCTGGCCCGCGCGGAAGAAAAGCCGAACCCCAAAGAGCTGGTGCCGGATCTTCTTTCCGGCGCGGAAATCTATATGCTTGATCTCGGCACCTTGGTGGCGGGCACCAAGTACCGGGGCGACTTTGAAAAACGGCTCAAGGAAGTGGTGGCCGCGATTGAGGCCAAGGACAAGGCCATTCTCTTTATTGACGAGATGCACACCATCATCGGCGCAGGCGCAACCAGCGGCGGTTCCATGGACGCCTCCAACCTGCTCAAGCCGGCCCTGCAGTCGGGCACCCTGCGCTGTATCGGCTCCACCACCTACGAGGAGTACAAGAACCAGATCGAGAAGGATCGCGCCCTCTCCCGCCGCTTCCAGAAGATCGATATTGAAGAACCGACCCTGGAAGATACCTGTGCCATCCTGCGCGGCCTGCAGCCCCGTTACGAGGAACACCACCAGATCCGCTACGCAAAGACCGCCATTACTGCCACTGCGGAACTGGCACAGCGCTACATCAATGACCGCTTTCTGCCCGACAAGGCCATTGATGTTATGGATGAGGTGGGTGCTGCCTTTCGCCTGGCCGGTAAAACCGGCAAGACCGTGATGGTGCGCGACATTGAAGAGGTGGTGGCAGGCATCGCCAGGGTGCCGGTGACCAGCAAGACCAGCAGCAACACTGAAGATCTGCTCCTTTTGGAAGGCAAGCTGCAAGCCGTTATTTACGGTCAGGACGAGGCCCTCGCCACCCTGGCCCAGGCGGTCAAACGCTCGCGAGCAGGCCTGGGTAATCCGCAATCGCCCACCGGCTCTTTCCTCTTTGCCGGGCCCACCGGAGTCGGCAAAACCGAGGTGGCCCGCCAGCTTGCGGCAGCGCTCTCAGTGCATTTTGAGCGCTTTGACATGAGCGAATACATGGAGAAGCATGCGGTGGCAAGGCTCATCGGCGCGCCTCCGGGCTACATCGGCTTTGATCAGGGCGGTCTCCTCACCGACGCCATCCGCAAGCACCCCTACTCCGTGCTCCTGTTGGATGAGATCGAAAAGGCCCATCCGGATATCTTCTCCATCCTGCTGCAGGTGATGGATCACTCCACCTTAACCGACAACAGCGGCCGCCGTGCCGACTTCCGCAACGTGATCATCATCATGACCACCAATGCGGGCGCGCGTGAGATGAGCGAGCGCAGCATCGGCTTTATCGGCGATTCCAGCGGCAAGGAGCAAAAGGCCATCAAGAATTTGTTTTCACCGGAGTTCCGCAACCGGCTCGATGGCATTATCAACTTTGCGCCGCTAGCCATTGAGACCGTGGAAAAGGTAGTGGACAAGATGGTGCGGGAACTGCAAGGCCAACTGGCTGAAAAGAAGGTGCGTATCGAACTGAGCGAGGCAGCCCGGCTCTGGCTGGCCCAGGAAGGCTATGAACCTGCCTTTGGCGCGCGACCCCTGCGCCGTCTTATCATGAAGGAAATCGGCGATGTTCTCACCGAGGAAATCCTCTTCGGTAAACTGACCAAGGGCGGCACTGCGGTGGTGGATCACAAGAAAGACAAGATGGTTTTCAGTTACAAATAGACGTTCTCTACACAGCATAAAAAAGGGGTTTCGCAGCTCGATGAGCGGCGAAACCCCTTTTTCTTTTTCCGGGCCTAGGCTTCTCCTGCCTCCACCTCGCCCCTCAGCCGCTTTAAGGCCCAGGCGGCCATGGTGCGCACGTTTTCATTTTCATCAGACAGGGCCTTCACTATATAGGGTTCAAATTCCCTGTTGCCCGTATTGGCCATGGCACGGATGGCATTGCTCTGCCACTGCCAGCGGTTATTCTCGTTGATGTAAAAGAAGCGCGCGCGGATCTTTTCCATAAAGGTATCCTGATCCAGGGTGGCGAGCTTTTCCAGGGTGATCATGTCTTCCAGGGGATGAGGGTTGGGAAATTCTTTCTTGCCCTCCCTCCAGGTGGCCGCATTCTTAGGACAGACCTTTTGGCAGATATCGCAACCGTAAATCATCTCTCCCATCTTGGCCCGCAGTTCTTCCGGCGGCAGGGCAAGTCGGTACATGGCTTCATAGCTCAGGTACGAGGCGCAGTGGGTGGGATCAAGGGTAAAAGGCGCTGACAGGGCTCCGGTTGGGCAGGCCTCGATGCAACGGTTGCAATCAGGCGGACAGTCAAAGGTCGACGCTTCCACTGGAGGCTCAGGGGTGAGGTGCTCGTCAACCAGCCACAGGGTCAGGGCATTCCAGGAGCCGTTTTCTGTATAGATAAGGTTGTTGTTTCGAAACTTTCCCAGTCCGGCCCACACCGCCGACCACTTTGCCGGCAGGAGGTGCGTTGCCGGCATAGCCTTCAAACCCAGTTCTTCCGTCATAAAGGCAGTCAGCCTTTCATTAATTTTTTTCTCGTCGCTATACGGCAGGCGGCCATCGGTGACATAGAGCCGAGCTATGTGGCGATCTACGGCAGGAGAAATGGTGTAGACATTGTCGTAGCGGAACAAGGCGACCACGATGGACTGTGCCCAGTTCAGTTCTTCCCTCTTGCTCGCCATTTTTTTTAAGGGCTCATAGAAAAACGCGGAATGGGGAAAGAGCGCATTGCGACGGTCTATCTCTTTAAGAAAAAAGGTGTAGTCCGGAATATCGATGATGCCGCAGCCGGTATAGCCGAACTCCACGGCCTTTTCTTTGAGTTTGCGGGATTTTTCTGAACTGTTCATGGTTTTGTTCTGCATGGGATCACTGCACCTGATGGTTGTTACGTGCGTCTAGGGTTTCTTCCAGCGTACATCTTAAAATAGACCATCTGCCAGGACAAGTAAGCACCTTGAAGTAGCCTGGTTACTTTAAGAATACTGCGGTATGGCCTGGATTAGTCGTACTACGGGTGCAAGGAATTTTATGCAGCAGGACAATGGTGATCATGACGGATATGAACCTCGATGGTGGTGTGTTTCAGGTTCTGAAACCGGGCAAGACGCGACCCATAATCCCCAGGGCTTCTGCATTCTTTTGAGACGACTGATAAGGCAACGGCCAGATCGTTTGAATTAAGCGGCCATACATGCAGATCGCCAACAATGCTGTCCCCATCTGCCTCAATGGTCTTGACAATATCTTCCTTGATACCATCAGCGTTAATGCCGTCCAGCAAAATCAAGGAACTGCTCCGTAAAAGTCCCCATGCCCATCGTGCGATCAGGATGCCGCCAAGAATACCCATAACAGGATCAAGAAAATTCCAGCCCAGAAACTTACCGGCAAAGAGTGCGACAATAGCAAAGACCGAGGTCAGGGCATCCGCTATGACGTGCAGATATGCAGCCCGAATATTGTGATCTTTGGTATGGTTGTGATCATGCTGATGATCGTGCCCATGTTCATGATGATGACCATGGTGGTTATGGGTGTGTCCTCCACCGCCATGCAAAATCCATATAGACAGAACGTTGACAACCAGCCCGGCTACTGCAACCACGATGGCTTCATTAAAGGCAATGGTCACCGGATGTATAAATCTGCTTATCGATTCAACAATCATGTACAAGGCGGTTCCACCCAGAAGCAAGGCACTGGTGTAGCTGGCTAAAATACCGAACTTGCCGGTACCGAAACCGAACTTCGACGACCCGGCAAACTTCCTTGCCATCACGTAGGCCAAATAAGCTATGCCCAGCGCGGCAGCGTGGGTTCCCATATGCCAGCCATCGGCCAGCAGGGCCATGGATCCGGTCAACGCCCCGGTTACAATCTCAACTACCATGGTTATCCCGGTCAGGATAACGACGCTCAAGGTCCTTTTTTCGTTGGCATGATCGATGCCGTCAAAATCATGCTGATGGCGGATTTGATCCATCATTTCTCCGTGCATTCCCTTGCTCCAAATGAAAATGCTGTTTGTTGTCTCTTATCGAAGTTTGCCCAGGTGTTCGATCAGTTCATCAATCAACTGCTCGTGGTTGCAGTCATGGATGGTTGCCTTCTGGATGCAACCACGCAAATGATCACCTA
>JAUNUN010000008.1:0-31362 GCA_030538155.1 bacterium | reverse complement strand
GTCCAGACCCCACGCAGTGCGCCGGAAACAGAAACCACCTGTCGCAAGACTTCGATGCAATCTTTATCAGCCTCGATCATGCCGCGCAGCCCCCTGATCTGGCCTTCAATACGGTTTAACCTTTTAACCAAACGTTCTTTGTCCTGATCGGTTCCACAAAGTGCCATAGCTCCTCCCGTTTATAGGGTATAGGGGTATACTCTATATTGCGTATTGGTCAAGATTTTTTTGAATGATGCCCTATGATTACAACGGCGATTGCTTCAAAAATTACACTGTAATATCAAGCAATTAATGATACGACTTAAGCCGCAGCATCGTAATGTCCAAAAAATGCCGGTTGGTAAAACCGGGGACTGCGCCGAGCTTGGTCGGACAGCGGCGCTCATCAGGAAGTGCTGATGCTCTCTGATGACTTTGCCATACGGCTGGATGCCCATCTGGTGATAAGTGCAAGCAATTCGTTTAGAATGGTGCTACTATGCGCCCGGCTTGGATCTTCCTGGCTGCTTTCTCCGGCAGCGGCTACTGCGCCGGTTGAGCCGACCCAGGCCGTTTCCCTCCACTTTGCACACAAGAGTAGTACCTTATAGCGATCGTTTTTGTTCAATGAAGAAGGAGGCAATGTGGCCGCTTTATCCTGTGACTCTGTTCTCGCCGGTAAGCCCGTGCCACTTTGCCTTGTTTATTTTTCTCGCATAGTTCAGCCTTTTTCCATTAGAGTACTGTTTTGGGTCGCCCTGCACGTAACCGCAGCACCGGTTGCCTGGCGATTCTGTTGCGCACATTTTCCGGCTGCGGCAGGCGGGAGACTTCTTCCTGCCCTGCCGCATTTTTCAGCATCATCATCTGGCCGTGCAATGTTCGCGCAGCACGCCTGGAGTAAAGCAGACTCCAACTCACGTCTGAAAGCAGGAAGCACTGTTGTAGATTCTGTTCAGCCGTCTTCGGCTTTTCGCCGGGTTATAGGCTATAGGCAACTTGCCCGGTTTCCACATTCAATCTGAGCAAAGGAGCAAGGCATGGAAGTAAAGACATTTGGGGTTATCGGAGCTGGTCAGATGGGAAGTGGCATTGTCCATGTGGCTGCCGCCAGTGGACTTAACGTTATCATGAACGATATCAAACAGGAGTTTGTAGATCGCGGCCTGGCCGGCATCTCCAAAAACCTGCAGCGCGGCGTAGACAAAGGCAGGATGAGTGCCGAAGAAAAAGACGCCATCCTGGGCCGCATCAAGGGCAGCACAGACCTCAAGGATCTGGCCGCAGCAGACTTTGTGGTTGAGGCTGCATCAGAGAATGAGACCATCAAATTCAAAATTTTCGAGACCCTGGATCAGGTCTGCGTACCGCATGTGGTTTTGGCCTCCAACACCTCTTCCATTCCCATCGGTCGTATCGCCTCCCACACCAAGCGCCCGGACAAGGTCATCGGCATGCACTTCATGAACCCGGTGCCGGTCATGAAACTGGTGGAAGTCATCTGCGGTCTGGCCACTTCCGAGGAAACCCGTAAGCTTACCCTGGATTTGTCCATAAAAATGGGCAAAACGCCCGCCGCCTCCAACGACTATCCGGGCTTTATTTCAAACCGCATCCTCATGCCCATGATCAATGAGGCCGTATTCTGCCTCTACCACAGCGTGGGTACCAAGGAAGATATCGACACCGTTATGAAGCTCGGCATGAACCACCCCATGGGCCCGCTCGCCCTGGCAGACCTCATTGGTTTGGACACCTGCCTGGCCATCATGAATACCCTGCACGAAGGCCTGGGAGATTCCAAATACCGCCCCTGCCCCCTGCTGCGGCAGTATGTGGAGGCCGGATATCTGGGCCGTAAAAGCGGCCGCGGTTTCTATTCGTACTAAAAAGAGCACGTGCTGCGATCGTGCCGGGATGCTGCAAGGCCCGGCATGATCAGCCAAAAACCAAGGGGGAGCCTTTATGAGCCAGAAGGCGTTTCAGGATCATTATCCCGATGACTATGCGCACTGCTATGGGTGCGGCAGGTTGAATCCTAAGGGACACCATCTCAAGAGTTATTGGGACGGCGAGGAAACGGTGTGCCACTACACGCCGGACGCCAAATACACCGGCGGTTTTCCGGGCTTTTTGTATGGCGGCATGCTCGCCTCTCTGATGGACTGCCATGCTGCGGGCACGGCGGCCGCAGCCAAGGCCAAAGAGGAAGGCAAGCCTATTTCACGCTTTGTCACCGCCTCGTTAAAAGTCGATTTTCTCGCGCCCACCCCAATCAACACCGAGTTGGAGGTGCGGGGCAAGGTGGTTGAAATCAAGGGTCGCAAGGTCATTGTCGAGGTCAGCCTAAGTGCTGACGGCAAGCTGTGCGCCACTGGAACCACGGTGATGGTGCAGATTAAAGATCAGAATTGATGGAAGAGAGGTTTCAGGCAAGCCCAGTTGCCTGAGTATGTCCTGAGTCCAAAACCCGCACAGTTATGGAGAAAGAGCCATGAATTTCGTATTGACTGAAGAACAGCAACGCATTCGTCAGCTGGTCAGAAATTTCGCTGAAACCGAGGTCGCGCCTTCTGCTGCAAGCCGTGATCAGGAGTCGCATTTTGACCGCCGGCTCATGTTCGGTCGCCTGGCCGAACTTGGCTTGACCGGCATCGTCTTTCCCAAGGAATACGGCGGCGCAGGCGGAGAATACATCAGCTACGCCATTGCGGTTGAGGAACTGTCCCGGGTCTGCGCCTCCACCGGCGTAACGCTCTCTGCCCATCTCTCGCTCGGAGCCAACCCGGTCAATCTTTTTGGCACCGATGAACAGAAAAAGACCTTTCTGGCTCCAATGGCCAGGGGCGAAAAGATGGGTGCCTTTGGCCTCACCGAAACAGCGGCAGGCTCCGATGCGGGCGGCACCACCACCACTGCCGTGCGTGACGGCGACGATATCATCATCAACGGCGCCAAAATCTTCATCACCAACGCAGGCGAGGCCGACACCTATGTCATCTTTGCCCGCAGCGATATGAATGCGGAAAAGCACCGCGGCATCAGCAGCTATATCGTGGAAAAGGGAACGCCTGGCTTTACCTTTGGTAAAAAGGAAAACAAGCTGGGCATCCGTTCTTCGCTGACCATGGAGCTGGTGTTCAGCAATTGCCGTATTCCTGCCGGCAATCAACTGGGGCCCGAGGGCCAGGGCTTCAAGGTCGCTATGAAAACTCTGGATGGCGGCCGCATCGGTATTGCAGCCCAGGCATTGGGCATTGCCCAGGGCGCGGTTGATGCTGCTATTGCCTATGCCAAGAAGCAGATGTTCGACGGCAAACCGGTTGCCGGCCGCCAGGGCGTGCAATTCATGCTGGCGGATATGGTCACCCAGGTGGAGGCGGCCCGTCTGCTCGTCTACAATGCGGCCTACCGGGCCAGCGCCGGGCTGCCCTATTCACAGGAGTCGGCCATGGCCAAGCTCTATGCCAGCGAAACCTCCACTAAAATGGCGGAAATGGCAGCCTCGCTCATGGGTGATTTCGGCTACGATGACACCTTCCCGGTTGACCGGTTCATGCGCGATGCCAAGATCACCGAGATCTACGAGGGTACCAGCGAAATCCAGAGACTGGTTATCGGCACCTCGGTCGTCAGATAAACCTGCTTGAAGCCAAAGTGTAGAGTTACATTCCATCTCTGTTCGTAGATACATACCAGGGGAGTTTTGCCGCTTAAGGCGTGGGGCGGCGAAGCTCCCTTTTCTTTTGCCCTTTTGAGACCGTCTTTGATGTTGCTGCCCTGCTGAGAATACGGCATTGCCGGCCCGCCCTGCCGCTACATTCTCTGTTGCCATCTTCCCACAGCCGCGCTAGGCTGGCCCTATTCTCAGGGCAGGGTGAAATTCCCTACCGGCGGTATATCCACAAGGTGGATGAGCCCGCGAGCGCCTGTTGCGGTAGTTGTTACAGCTACTGAGCAGGGTCAAGCAGATCCGGTGTGAGGCCGGAGCCGACGGTGGATAGTCCGGATGGAAGAGAAGACAATGGACGGCAACGTGCTCTCCCTGCACAGGGGAAACCAGGCCGGAGGCATAGTTTTGTCCTTCAGCACTATTCCTGCGCGCTGTATGCATCCATGATCCGGCATTGGGCCGGTCGTTTTCCCACGCCCTGATTCTGGTCACTGATCTTTAGGAGAAAACCATGAATCAGACCACAGCAGTATCTCTTTTAGCCCGTTTCGGCGCTGCCGGCGAAGACCGTATCACCCAGGCCCTGCAGGTATTGCGCGCAGGCGGCGGCGTTCTTCTGGTTGACGATGATGACCGCGAAAATGAAGGCGATCTCATCTTTGCGGCTGAGCACATTAATACGGCGCAAATGGCCATGCTCATCCGCGAGTGTAGCGGCATTGTCTGCCTCTGCCTCACCGATGAGCGTCTCCGTCGACTTAAGCTGCCGCCCATGGTGGTGCACAATACCAGCAAAAACAGCACCGCCTTCACCATCAGCATTGAGGCACGCTATGGCGTTACCACCGGTGTTTCCGCCCAAGACCGGACAACAACCATCCGTACAGCTATTGCCGCTGGGGCCTGCCCCGAGGATCTGGCCACACCTGGACATGTGTTTCCTCTGCGGGCCCAGCCAGGCGGAGTTTTTGTCCGCCGGGGGCACACCGAAGGCACGGTGGATCTCATGCTGCTTGCGGGTCTGCAACCGGCGGGCATACTCTGCGAATTGACCAATAGAGACGGCAGTATGGCTCGGCTGCCGCAGGTGGTGGCCTTTGCCGAAGAGCACAGCATGCCGGTATGTTCTATCGAGGACATCGTCCAGTACCGGCGCAACAGGGGTGATCGTCCGGTGACCGCTGTCGTTCTGCCGGAGCAAACCCTGGCTCAGCCTATGGTCGGGTAAGGATGGCCATGGCATCGCCGTAGGAAAAGAAGCGGTAGCGTAATTGCACGGCTTCGGCATAGGCGGCCAGGATCTTATCCCGGCCTACCAGGGCGGAAACGAGAAAAAGCAGGGATGACTGGGGCAGGTGAAAGTTGGTGATGAGGTTATCCACCACCTGAAAGCGAAAGCCGGGATAGATGTAGAGATCGCAAGGGCCGCTAAAGGGCTGCACCAGGCCATTAGCCCTTGCGGCAAACTCCAGGCTGCGAGCGGTGGTGGTGCCTGCGGCCCAGATGCGGCGGCCGCTCAGTTTTGCGGCATTGATCTTCTCTGCGCTTTCCGGCTGCAGGCTCACCCATTCCTGATGGATGGCGTGGTCCCGAATATCGGCGCTGCGCACCGGGGCAAAGGTACCATAGCCCACATGCAGGGTCAGTTCGGCAAGCTCCACGCCCTGCCCTGTCAGTGCCTCTAGAAGCGCTGGGGTAAAATGCAGACCGGCGGTGGGCGCGGCTACCGAACCGGTGTGGCGGGCATAGCAGGTCTGGTAGCGCTGCATATCTTCAGCGACATACTCCAAACCGCTACGACTTATATACGGCGGAAGGGGCATACGACCACAGGTCTGCAGCACATCTTCCAGAGTCTGGCCCGGCTTTAGCCGGTAGTGCAAGAACACTTCGGCCTTACCGCCTTCATGCAGGGCAGCGACTTCTGCCTTGAGATTTTCCCCGAAATTCAAATAAGAACCGACCTTGGCCCGTTTGGAGCTTTTGAGCAAGGCTGGAGCATGTGCTTTGAGCCGGCCTCTTTTCCCGGCATCCGCCTGTTCCTTGGGAAAGGCGAGCAGGAACAGTTCTATCTTGCCGCCGCTTTCCTTGGTGCCCAGCAAGCGCGCGGGAAAGACCCTGGTGTTGTTCAGCACCAGCACATCGCCTGCCCGGAAATAACGCTGGATATCGGCAAAGAGCAGGTGCTCGCGCCTGTTTGCAGCTGCATGCAGCGCCAGCAGGCGGGATTGATCACGTTTGTGCGCCGGTTCCTGCGCGATCAGTTCTGCAGGCAGGGCATAAGCATAGGCATCCAGGCGATAGTCGTGCTGTTCGGCTTGCATACGAAAAATGCCACAGCTTTGCCTGTGGTCATAGGGGACGATAAGGGAAGATGGAGCGCTTGCCGCATCGGTTGACGGTTGCCGAAGCCGGCGCTTCAGGGTACTGTGGCCGCCTAAACTACAATTTCATTACAGTAAAAGCAAGGCAGGCTGCACAGCACCTTGCCAAGGATATTTGCTCTTCACCTGCTTCGCCTGTTTTCACACCCTGTTCTCCATGCCATGATCCTCGTTGTCAGTGCCACTGTCTTTGAACTGGAGGCCTTTTTTAAGGCAGGGCCAAAGCTGCCGGTGCAGCAACTGGTCTGCGGTATTGGTCCGGTGGAGGCAGCCCTGCACCTGAGCCTTTTTCTGGCCAGACAAGAGCCTCTGCCCACGGCAGTCTTCAACATTGGCATTGCCGGCGCATACTGTCGGCAGCAGGAGCGCGCGCATGTTCTGGATATCTGCCTGGCAGAGCAGGAAGAACTGGGAGACCTGGGCAAGTGCGAGGGCGGGAGCCTGAGCCCCTTGATCGTAAAAAACTGCGTGCTGCCTGCCTCTTTCTCTCCGGATGCTGGCCTGCGGCAGCGCATGCGCCGACAGCTTGGCGCTTTCGGCATCGCCTGTACCAGCGGCCGCTTTATCACCGTAAGCTGTGCCAGCGGCGACAGGGAGCACGGCAACATGATCCTTGGCCGTTATCCGGACGCGCTCTGCGAAAACATGGAGGGTGCTGCCCTGGCGCGGGTCTGCGCCCACTTTAACCTGCCCTTTGCGGAACTGCGCTGCATCTCCAACATGGTTGACGATCCGGGCCGGCAGCAGTGGCGCCTGCAGGAGGCCTGTGCCCGCTGCGGCCAGGTTGCGGCTCTTCTTTTTCAGGAGGATTCATGGCTGCACAGCCTCTCTTGACCCTGGGCTATTCGCCCTGCCCCAACGACACCTATATCTTCAATGCCCTAGTCAACGGCATGGTCGATCTGGCCGGAGCCCGGCTGGCCCAGCCCCAGCTTGAAGATGTCGAAACCCTGAACGAATGGGCCATGGCGGCAAAACTGGACATCAGCAAGGTCTCCTTCCATGCCTATGGCCATCTGCGCCAAAACTACCGCCTGCTGCCCTCTGGCGCGGCCCTTGGCCGGGGCTGCGGCCCGCTGCTCATCACCGGCCCTCAGCCCAAACCGAAAAATCCGGCCCAGTGGCGCATCGCCATTCCCGGCCGCTACACCACTGCGGCCCTGCTGCTGCAACTGTACCGGCCGGGCAGTGAAGTGGTGATTATGCGCTTTGACCGCATCATGGATGCCCTAGAAGCCGGTACGGTTGATGCGGGGGTGATCATCCATGAGAGCCGCTTCACCTATCAGGAACGCGGCCTGCGTTGCATACAGGATCTGGGCGAGTGGTGGGAAGAGGAAACCGGCCTGCCCATTCCGCTGGGCTGCATTGTTTTGCGCAAAGAGCTGGATCATCTGCACGAGGCCGTGGCAACAGCCATTCGTCAAAGCATCCTCTGGGCCGATACCCATCCGGATGCAGGGCTCGCCTATATCCGCTGCCATGCCCAGGAAATCGAGCCCAAGGTCATGCAGAACCATATCAGGCTCTATGTGAATGATTTTTCCAAAGATATCGGACAGGAAGGCCGGGCGGCCATTGACGAGCTGATGCGGCGAGGCGAGGCGGCCGGGCTTTTTGCCGCCCAGGACAAGTAAGCATGACTCAAGGGACGATTGGCCCAGCGCCTCTCCTTGCCTGCGTACTCATTGGCGGCAAGAGCAGCCGCATGGGTCAACCCAAGCATCTTTTGAATCAAGCAGGCAGTTCCTGGCTGGAGCGGATTGTCCGCACCTTGAGCCCCTTTGTGGATGAGGTGTTTTTAGCCGGAAACGGGCAAATTCCGGAGGCCCTAACCCGTCTGAACCGGCTTGCCGATGTATGCGGTGTGCAAGGCCCGCTTGCTGGCATTCTGGCCGCGCTGCGCCTGCGTCCGGATGCCCTTTGGCTGGTTTTTGCCTGTGATCTGCCCGCTGTGCATGCCGAGGCCGTACAGTGGCTCATTGCCGAAGCGCGGTTGGGAGGGCTGGCGATTCTACCCTGTCTGGATTCGGGCAGGCGGGTTGAACCGCTTTTTGCCGCCTACAGCGGCGAATGTCTGCCCCACCTGGGAAAGCTGGCTGCAAGCGGCAACTGGCGCCTCAATCAAATGCGGCAGGTGGAGGGAGTGCGCACGCCGCAGATACCGGCACAGTTCCGCCAGGCCTGGAACAATATCAATACGCCTGCCCAGCTGCAGCGGTATCTTGATGAATCAGGCGCAAGCCCCGTCTCCGCACCGATCTTGGCGCATAAACCTGGAGAAACAAGTATAGCCGGCTTCACCTCCAGCCCGGAAACCTGCTGACCCGCAACCTGCCATGCACCACGCCGCCGATTCAACGCTTATCACCAGGGCGCCGCAACTGAGCACATCGTTGCAGCAGCAATTCGGCTGCGCGTCGAGCATGTGCCCCTATGGTTTGGACCAGCAGGCAGTCTACCATCAGGCCTCCTTCACGCGCATGGCCAACAAGACCATGGGCGATTTACTGGCCAATGGCTACCGCCGCAACGGCAACCACATGTATACCATGCACTGCCCGGACTGCGCCCTGTGCGTGTCTATTCGCCTGGATCCGCTCACCTTTGCGCCCAACCGCAACCAGCGCCGGATATGGCGTAAAAACAAGGATATTGTTGTGCAGCAGGCGCCACTGGCCATGTCACATAGGAGTCTTGGCCTGCTCGACAAGTTTTTGCGCATCCGCTTTAACAATGCGCGCAACCAGGCCCAGAGTTATTACAGCCATTTTTTCATCACCACCATCAGCACCTGTTTTGAGTTGCGGTACTGGGCAGGCAGTGACCTGATTGGTATCGCCATTGTTGATGCGGCACCTAACTGCTGGCTCAATGCGGTTTACTTTTATTTTGACCCGGATCAGAGCCGGCGCAGCCCCGGCACCTTGAATATCCTCAATCTGGTCTCGTTCTGCCGCAAACACCGCATCCCTCATCTCTACCTCGGCTACTGGATCGACGGCCTTTCAGAGATGGCCTACAAAAAGGCCTTCAAACCGCACGAACTGCTGCTGGACGGCACCTGGAGGCTTTGCACCTGAGAGCTATTTGGTTGGATTTGTTGCGCTCTTTTCATTCTGCATAATAAAAAAAGCCCCAGAATAGTTCTGGGGCTTTTTTTAATCTGTTTTTTCCGCAAACTAGAAGATCAGTTGCAAATCAGCTGTTCTCCTGATGAGAGCCTGGTCGCTGGCATTGCGAACAATCGGTGTCGTTGCAGTTGTTGCTGCAATAGTAGCCAAAACCCGATTCCCAGGTAATGCCTCCACGTGGACAGCGTTCCACGTATTCAGCATACTTGATAAAGCGTTCCAGAATTGGCTTGGACACAGCATGTTCCAGCCTGCAGGCTGCCTTGTCGGCCTCGGCCGGCTCCACCCCCAGCACGGTGACGAGAAAATTATTGAGCGCCTGATGCCGGGCAACGATATCCCGGGCCAAGCTATCACCGGCAGCGGTCAGGGTGATGAGATCGTAGGGGGTGTAATTCACCAGCCCGAGCCCGGAAAGTGTGCGCAGGGCGCTGGTTACAGAGGAGGCCCGCACCTTCAGGGCCTGGGCAATATCCTTGGCTCGGGCTGCATTTTTTTCCTGCGCAATCAGGTAGATGGCCTCAAGATAATCTTCCTGGCTGGCGCTGAGTTCGATCGGGGCCATTGTTTTCCTGGGTTTAATGAAAAAAGGTAGGCTGCGTCACCGGATTGAACATACAAGCCGTTTCTTTTTCTACATTGAGAATGGATGCGGAAAAACTTGCCACTCGTAGGCGGTAAAATAGCCGCTACCCAAGACAATGCCACCCACTTCCTGAAAAAAAGATGATTTTTTTTCCACCATCAAGGAGGCCGGGGTCTCGAACTTGTAATCAACCGTACCGCTCTGCTTTGTTTTGGCCGCCTCCATCAGTTCTGTAATGAAGTTTTTTTCATCGGCGTCCCTGATGTCGTCAGGCCCCTTGCCAACCAGCGCAGGCTTGCCGCCGTGTGCGAGTATTGTGCCGTTCATATCCAGGGCAAAGATGAAGAGATCGCCATCCACAAACTCCTCTTTGGGGTCGTTAAAGGCGGCAAAGGCTTTTTTCGGGTCATTGCTGACATAGTAGGCAATAGCCTTGTCCAACATGGCCTCTGCCTCCTCGGCTGTCCGGCGCTGCTCTTTTGCATAAGTACAACCGGCAACCGCGAGCAGAACAATCATGCACAAAGCAAACATCCTTTTCATTTCGTGCCTCCTTTGCTCAGTTTCTTGCTCTTTGCCATTATGGCCCTGCTTCACTAAAGTCTGATTGACCTGCTCTGTCAAGCCGCCCCTTCCGGCATCAGTGCAAGTGGATGAAGCAGCCCGACACTTCACTTTTAAGTGGAACTTGGCGTAAATACACAAATTCCGGCAATTTGTTCTGAAAAGGAGTCAGGAACCAAGCTCTGCTGTTGTTAGGCTTACCCTCTACCTGACGCCGGTAAACGGTCGCATTTCCGTATCACATCTGCCTCCTACCCGCACCGTTTGCCGCGCAGGCGCAGCCTGGCACTGCTCTCCCCGGTTGACTACCCGGCAACGGACCTCAAGCGGCCGGCCCTCGTTCACCCAAGACGGCGTTTTTCGGTAACGTCCCACTGCGGCAAAGTCACAACCTGAGGGCAGGCCGTAAGGTGCGCAACGGGTGGCAGGCTGTAAAGTAACCCTGCGGCCATCCACGACAAAACCGGGATAGTTGTCCACCACTCGAGCATCATCGCGCTGGGGGCCGCTGAGCACGCGGAAAGAACGGAAAAAGTAGCCCTCACCCTTTTTTTCCCCAACGTGTATGCGTGTATCCGCTATCAAAGCAAAATCCCTGCCCTTACGGGCCACCGCCCCCGACATGTACTCAACCCGCTGGTGCTGGGGGAAGCATTTTCCCATGGCCGGGGCATGGTAATAATGTTTGAGCCCCTTCAGATCCGCCAGTGCATTGCCGGGAAAAATCTCCTGCAAATCCTGGTCATTGCCGTACAGGATACGCTCCACATCAGAGACGTTCTGCCGGTACAACTGCTGCAAAAGCCAGTAGTCGCGCCCGGCAGTGCCGGGTGCGGCGACAAGATCGTTGCGGAGAAAACAGGAAGTCAGCCCGGAAATCTGGGTTAGGTACTCGTCCCAGATGTTGTACTGCGAAACCGCGCTGCAGACCCCGGTGTAATCCCCGGGCGAACTGCAGCCATGCCGCTGAAAGCATGATTCACGGGCGCGGTTGCGAATGGACAGGGCCACGATGTTGCGTTCGCAGGTGCCGTAAGCGTTACAACCCCGCTCAAGGTGTCCCTCAAATATTGCCGTGCGCATGGTGTAGTCCAGATGGCGGGCACGCTCAAGCTGCGCCGTGGTCCAGCGGGTGCGGTTCTGTTGCATGAACTGCATCCAGGCATGGTTCAGCGAAGCCCGGCGATTGGTCAACTGACGGTTGGCCGTAGCGCAGGGGGATGAGTTATGGAAAGCACGCACGATCTGATCCGCTGTGCTGTTCGATGCAGGCTGTTTTTGCCCCGGCACGCTTGCAGGGGGCGGCTCAAAAAGCGGCGGTTTACTCATATCGTACAGATTGCGTATATCAAGCACATAGCGGACATCCGCCGAGCAGTGGTTGTTTTGCACCAGCAGGCCCTGGCGTTCCTTTCTGGCGGCAAGGAAACGCGCCGTTGCGGTAGGGGTGGCCGTGCGGCTATCGACAATGACCTGAAAACCCACATAGGGTACGCCACGGTTATCGGTCAGCGGTTCGCCGTCAACGATCGCCAAGCAGGGCACTACTGAACTGCCCTGTGCCAGAGTGCCGGCCGAAGATGCGGTTCCACGTGCGCGGAAACCGGCAATCTCATAATAGGGAATATTTGCCGGGCCATTGAAACGGTACAGGGTCATAACCGGGGTGGCCGGAATTTTGGCATGGACAGGCGCGGCCATGAGAGCCGCCAACACAATCAGGCACATTGCTAGGGTACGCATGGCATCGGATAAGCAAATAGGAGTTGGTGAAACTTCGACGGATGGCGCAGGCAGGAATACCGCATCAAGCTAAATCAGGTCGCAAAGGATAGCAGCACCTTAAACGAAAAAGGCCTGTTGAGTCAACTGACAGGGCTTATGGAATAATGGTAAAATTGAAAACCGTTAGCCGCAACGGATTACCCCGAACTACACCGGACAACAAAAACCTGCTAACCGTGATAGGCAGCGAGTTTCTGTGTGGTATCGGATGTCTCCGAATTATGATCGGGAAGGAGTCAATCCAAAGAATCATCATGCTGTTGATATGGTTGACAGTTTCAATAGAAAATTACTGCCCCTTGATTCTTATATAGTGCAGCGAAGAGCGGGGCCGCGTCTACGACGGTAAATCATGCTGATATACGCGGGTTGGGTACCGCCTGCCTTACCTTCGTCGTGGAGCTGTCTCTCGCTAAGACTGAACCGCCCCGATTTTTTGGGAGGCAGTTTTGGTTTGAGTCAGGCAGAGTTCGCTCTATGACAATTTTATTCTTTGCTAAAGGCCGATAAAAAAACCGGATTACCGCACGCTGCGGCAATCCGGCTCTAATGTGCACAACAGAAAAATACTTTTCCCAATTATTCCAGTTTCAAATCAACGGAAATGTATCAAGGAGGCGAGGAAAATGCGACGCAGGTATAATATCTGTACGCCCAGAGAGCATTTTCTGAAGCCGACACAGATAGCGCTTTGATCTGAAACCGAAATTACCAGTGCGCCTCGGCATTGGCACTGTCGGTATAGGCAAGCTGCCCCTGGCGGTGCGCGGCCACGGCCTCGCGCACCGTGCCGGTAACATCCGAGGCCACCTTGATATCTGCTGCCGCAAGTACCTGAAAAGCTTTGGGCCCGCAGTAGCCGGTCAGCAAGACCTGCGCGCCCTTGCCGCTCACCATGGTGGCGGCCTGGATGCCCGCGCCCTTGAAGGCATTGGCATTGGCACTGTTATCCACAGCCTCGAAGTCCAGGCTCTCTTCATCTACCACAATAATATACTTGGCCCGGCCAAAACGCGGATCGACCTCGCTGTCCAGCTCCGGCCCCTTGGCGCTTACTGCTAGTTTCATACTTTCTCCTAGATGTATTCCGGTTCCAGATCAAAGATGCCGACACTGAGAGCGCTTTGATATGGAAGCGAAATTAATGCCCGCCACCGCCTCCGCAGACCTGATGATCCCCAATCAGGGTCAATGTACCGGCGGCAAAGTCCTCGACTACCGGGCGAATGTCGCGGCGCTCGGCATCGTGATAGACCTCGATGCCCATCTGGCGAAAACCCATGAGCGGGCGCATGCCGATGCCGCCCACAACTATGGCGTTCACCCCTTCCTGGGCCAGCAACTGCACCGGCACCATGCAGCCGCCCTGCACATGCTCCTTGTTGGCCACGATGCGCACTGCGCCGATCTTGCCGTCTTCAATATCCACACAGGTAAAGACATCGCAGTGGCCAAAGTGACCGGCGCGCACACCATCCAAACCGCCCTCGCCTTCCGAGGGAATTGCCAAACGTACTACAGCCATACCAGCTCCTTTTAATGATACATGTTCAAGGTGAGGCGCTGCTTGTCTTCAGGCAGCGCTGCTAAAACGTCGGCCCAGATGCGCCGCAATTCTTCTTTGCGGTTCTCTGCGCCGGGATAATCAAAGAGTGTCTGCCCCTGCACCATGGCCAGGGTAAAATCGCGGTCAAAGGGGATGCGGCCCACGCAGGCCACGCCGCGCTCAGCGGCGGTCTGGGCAATGGCGTCGGCCATGCGGCTGTTCAAATCATATTTATTGATGATGAGCCGGGCCGGCACCTTGAAATGGGCGGCCAAATCCAGCACTCGTTCCATATCGTGTTGACCGGAAAGGGTGGGCTCCACCACTGCCAGCACCAGGGTTGCGCCGCCGATGGCCGCAATGACCGGGCAGCCGATACCCGGCGGGCCATCAGTGATGATGAGTTGTTTATTTTCCTGCTCAGCCAGACGCATGGCCTCCTTGCGCACCAGGTGCACCAGTTTGCCGGAATTTTCTTCGGCAATACCCAGGTGGGCATGCACCATGGGCCCGAATCTGGTGTCGGAAACATACCACTCGCCGCAACGCTGGAGTGGAAAATCAATGGCCTTTTCCGGGCAGAGATCCACACAAACCCCGCAGCCCTCGCAAAACAGGGCATCAACCACCAATTCCGTGCCGATGGCCTCAAAGCGGCACAGATCCCGGCAGAGGCCACACTCGGTGCAGCGATCCCGATCAATTTCCGCCTTGGCCCCGCCGATAAAATCTTCCCGCTGCCTGACCTGCGGCTGCAACAGCAGGTGCAGGTCGGCGGCATCCACATCGGCATCACAGAACACAGCGCCTTCGGCCAGGGCGCAGAAGGCGGCGGTGAGCGTGGTTTTGCCGGTGCCGCCCTTGCCGCTGATAATGACTATTTCGCGCATGCCGTCTCCTTTTGCTGCTTTTGGCCCTGCACCAGGGCGGCAATGTCTTCGTAGAGCTGAATAAAGGCGGGTCGCCACTCCGGCAGGGATTCAACCAGGGTCTTGCCCTCCGAATACAACTCGGCAATGCGGCGTTCAAAGGGAATGCTGAGGAGAATCGGTAAACCCTGTTCTTTGGCGTAATCGTAGACCGCACGGTCGCCGATATCCGCCCGGTTGATGACCAGGCCGCAAGGTATACCCAGAAGCCGCACCGCCTCCACCGCCAGTTTGAGATCGTGCAGGCCGAAGGGGGTTGGCTCGGTGACCAACACTACGAAATCGGTACCGCTTACGGCCGCTATCACCGGGCAGGAGGTGCCGGGCGGGGCGTCGATGATGGTGATTTTTTCGACATCGGCATCAGCCTCTGCCCGCACCTGGCGGATCAGCGGCGGGGCCATGGTTTCGCCGACGCGCAGGCGGCCGGAAAGAAAGCGGATATCATCCCGCCTACCGCCATTTAAAACGCCCAACTCCCGCGTGGTCTCGCTGATGGCCTTGGTCGGGCAGACCAAGGTGCAGCCGCCGCAACTGTGGCAGAGATCCTCGAAAAGCAGCACCTTTTTCGCCACCACGGCAATGGCGCTGAAGCGGCAGATTTGGGCGCATTTGCCGCAATAGGTGCACAGGCTCAGGTCTACTTGGGGAATTGGGGTGGTGATGACTCTTTTTTGTTCAATTTCAGGGCGCAGAAAGATATGGGCATTGGGCTCTTCCACATCGCAGTCCAAAAGCTCGGCCCGCCCACCCAGGGCGAGCGCCAAGTTGACTGCAATGGTGGTTTTGCCGGTGCCGCCTTTGCCGCTTGCTATACAAAGATTCATGGCAGAGATTGGTGAGCTACTTGTTGTTCATGCGCGAAGGGGCGGCGCACTGCAAGAGGCTTGCGATATGGGCCATGCGCTCCAAAATCCGTTCGGCATCAGCGCGACCGGGCCGGGGCGGCAGTTGCAGCAAGACGCCGAGCCCTTCGGTGGCTTCATGGAATGCCTCCTCATCAAGCGGGCTGCACAGGGCTGTATGCACAAGCGGGAATTGCATGGCCACCCTGCGGATGCAGTCAGCCCCGCTGCAGTCCTCCAGCTCTTCGGCCACGATGATCAGGTGTATCTCCTGCTCCGTTAGTGTTTCTTTGACACTGACAGCAGTGCTCACCGGGATAAGTTCAATCTCCGGCTCCTCGCGCAGGCGTTCCACCAAGGCGGCAAAGCCGGCATAGTTACGGGCCGCAAAGATAATGCGCAGCATGTTCTTCTCAGCCCCGGCGTCCGCCTCTACCTGCACCATTTCTGCTTGCGCCGCCCTTGCCGACACCGCCCCAGCCACGTCCGCCACCTGTACCGACGCAGCCGCGACCGCGACATGCACCCTTGCCCAGGCCTTGACCCGCACCCTGATTCATACCCCGGCCCAGGCCCTGGCCACAGGCTCCGCGGCCTCTGCCTAAACCTGCGCCCTGCCCTGCTGTCTGGTTAGGTTGTTCTTGATTCATACCACCTAGTTTGTCTTGTTCCAGGTCCTGATTTCTACTGTTCACGCTATTTCTCCTTGTTCTGGCGTATGTTTTCGGGCTCTTGCCCGCTGTAAAAAAATCCGAAAAAAAAGATGCCGGTCGTTTTTGTTTTGTGTATATGAACATAATGTAGGTAGCGCATCTGAAATGCGCAATATTTTTTCAGCACAAGTACCAAATACAGTCCATACCATTTCAGACCATCAATTACTCAAAAAGGTGCACGATTATGAACAGAATAGTAGTCATTGGCGGCGCAGCAGCCGGGGCTAAGGCTGCGGCCAGGGCAAAACGCTTGGATGAGTCGGCCCAAGTAACCATCATCCAGAAAGATCCGGATCTCTCCATGGCCACCTGCGGCTACCCCTACTATGTGGGCGGTTTTTTCGATAACCGCGCAGCCCTCATCAGCGCGCCCACGGGCGTGGTGCGCGATGCAGACTATTTCCGCGCCTGCAAGGGCGTGGAAGCCCTGGTCAGCACCGAGGCTCTGAGCATCGACAGTGCCAAAAAACAGGTGCGCTGCCGCAACCTGGTTACCGGCACGGAGCAGGATATCCCCTACGATCGGCTTATCCTGGCCATGGGCGCAAACGCCAATATTCCGCCCATCCCCGGCCGGGACGCCAAAGGCATCACCACCCTTACCAACATGGCCGACACCGACTATCTGCGCCGCATCCGCGATGAAAAAAAGGTGGATCGTGTGGTGGTAGTGGGCGGCGGCCTGATTGGAGTAGAGGTGGCCGAGGTCCTGCAGCACAGCGGCATTCAGGTCACCCTGGTTGAGGCCCTGGATCAGATCCTGCCCTTTCTCGACCGGCAGTTGGCAAAGCTCGTGGAGCAGCACATGCAGGCCCAAGGCGTAGAGGTGATCTGCAAGGTTGGTGTGCAGGAGTTTCTTACGGAAAACGGCGCAGTCTCCGGAGTGCGGCTGCAGGATGGTCGGGAAATTGCCTGCGGTGCGGCTGTTCTGGCCGCGGGGGTGCGGCCCAACACCGCGCTTGCCAAAAACGCGGGGCTCGAACTGGGCGAGTTCGGCGGCATTCGCGTCAACGAGTTCATGCAAAGCTCCCAGCCGGATATCTATGCAGCAGGCGACTGTGTGGAAATTCCCAGCCTGCTGACCGGCAAGCCTGTTTTCGCACCCATGGGCGACCTGGCCAACCTGCAGGGCCGGGTGGCCGGAGAAAACGCGGCCAAGGGCAACTGTGCCACCTTCAGCGGCACCATCCATTCCGGCATCTGCAAGGTCTTCCAGTTCCAGGCCGGTTCCACCGGTTTGTCTGAAAAGATGGCGGCAAAGGCAGGCATCAAGGGCTTTACCACGGTCATCAATGCGAGCCCCGACAAGCCCGGTTTCATGGGAGCCAAGCCGCTTATCTCAAAGATGTTGGTGGATGCGGATCAGCGCCTTATCGGCTACCAGTGCGTGGGGCCCGGCGATGTCAGCCGGCAAATTGCCACTGCCGCCATGGCCATTCAGGGCAAGCTGAAGATTGCCGATCTGGTCAACAGCGATCTGCCCTATGCCCCACCCTTTTCCCTGGCCATTGACCACTTCATTGCAGCGGCCCATATCATGCAGAACAAGCTGGCGGGTCTGTTTACTGGTATCAGCGCCCAGGAGGTGTGGGAGATGGTGCAAGGGGAGCAGCAAGGCGAAAAACCGCTTCTTCTGGATGGCCGCAGCAAGCAGGAATATGAAGAGATGCGTCTCTCCATTGGCGAAAAGCTCCTGCCCATCGGCGAGTTGCGGGATCGCCTTTCTGAACTGCCGCAGAACAAGGATGCAGCCATTGTCTGCTTCTGCAAGGTATCCATGCGCGGCTACGAGGCCGCCCGGATACTTACGGCTAACGGCTACACCAATGTGCGGGTGATGGAGGGCGGCATCATGGCCTGGCCCTATGCTTGCGAAAAATAGCCGCGAAAATACGACGAACTATTGTACCAGCGCAGACCTCTGCTCTTTCCACACAAAAAAATCCCCGGTTTCTGGCCGGGGATTTTTGTTTTCAGGGTTCTGACAAACCCACTATTCTTTTTTACGGCGCTTGCAGGCCGAAGTCGTCAAAGGCCGCCTTGATGGGGATGGCAAAGCCGATACCCTGGGTATCGCGCAAAATCATCGTATTTACCCCATGCACCCGCCCCTGTTCATCGATCAAGGGCCCGCCCGAATTGCCGGGATTGATGGGCGCATCGGTCTGCAGCATGATCTCGCCACTGTCCTTCCACTCTCGGTAACCGGAAAAAATGCCGCTGGTCACCGTGTGAGATAGGCCCGAAGGGTTGCCGATGGCAAAAACCCTGTCCCCCTGTTGCAAGGTGTTGCGGTTGGTGGCAGGCGCGAGTACCTCATTGTTGGGCATGGTCACCAGGAGCAGGGCCAGGTCGCGTTTGGGGCTGAGGCGAAATGAATAAATGGTCTGCTCGCGGCCATCGGCAAAACGGATTTTTATGTCGCTGGCCGAAAGCGGTTTACTCAACTTGCGCACCTGCTCTTCGCCCTGAACCACCTGCTCAGTCACCCTGGCAAGCTCTGCCTCCCGCTCGCGCAGGATAATAACCAGTTGTTGCCGGTCCGGACCGTCAGGCAGGCGGCTGAGTTCACGCCGCAGGTTTTGCAGTTTCTGCTTTTCCAGATTGACGAGCTGACGGGCTGTGCGCAGCTTTTCCTGCATTTCGGTCAGTTGCTTGCTGTCTGCATTGACCACATGCTTGTTGGTGATGATGTAGGTGTCCAAAAGGAAAAAGCCGGAACCCTGCCCCCAGGGCGTGATGACGGAAACCGTGGCATTGCGCGCCCGTTCGATGCGGTTGCCGCCGATACCGGTAGCGACTTGCACGGGTTCCGGCGTGTTCTGGCGTACCCTTGGCGTACTTGCCCGCCCAGGGTGGTCAAAGTCAAAGGAGGCCATGCCGGGTTCTGCTGCCTGCATGGATTCCACTGCCGGAGCTTGGGCCTGCAGGGGCTCCGCCGGTTTTTTCGCCGTGAAAAAGTAGGTAAGGCCCGCCGTTGCCCCAACAAGCAGGGCAATCATCAAAAAACGAGCCAGGCCGCTGCTGCCCCTTTCTTCACTATATTCGCCGGAAACCGACAGGGATGCCTGCTCTACAGCCGCCTTGCGCCGCTCTTCCCGTTCTGCCACCCGGCGAAAAATAATACCGCAACTCCGGCACTCTTCTCCGCCCTGCTGGCGGTGGCTGCACTTGGGGCAAAGTTGTTCAGCAGATGACCGCGCTTGCTCGTCTTGTTCCATGGAAGTGTACTGGTTCATTCTCGCTGCCCTGGAGGAGCAGCATTTTTTGATTTTTTTAAGATTTATCACTCGTTCAAATCGTATCCGCCGCACGGGCGGGAAAGGCTCATCAGCCCTGGTAAACGCAACTGATGAGATCGGCAGCGCCCGCATCCAGTCCCTGGTCCTGCAGTAATTCCACAATCTTGACCACCTGTGCCGGCGGGTGACCTTCCACGTTCACGTGGATTTCATGTTCGCCCTCTTCGATGCTGTAGCCGGCCTCTGCAAGTACGCTGTCTGCCAGGTGCAGGTCATCCACCAGAAGACCGAAGCGGGAAAAATCATTCATGTAAAAAAGCGGCCAGTCACGGGTGCACTGAGCCAAGACCCCTTTTTGCCGCACGATAATCTTCGCCATATTACCTCCTTGTAGTTGCAATCAGATATTGTAGGCAAAAATGCAGGTCGTATTCAAGCGCTGCCTGCTTTTCGACCAAGAAAGAGACCAACCGTTATTGATGCGCCTTGCCCCAGGCTTCCATGGCGTCCAGAATGGGGAAGAGGCTCGTACCATAAACGGTGATGCTGTACTCCACCCTGGGCGGGACCTCGGCATAGACCTCACGGTGGACAATGCCGTCATTTTCCAGATCCCTGAGTTGCTGGGTCAGCATCTTTTGGGTGATACCAGGAATCATTCGCATTAACTCGCCAAAACGCAAGGTCGTATCGCGCAGGCAGTGCAGAATAACCGGTTTCCATTTGCCGCCAATCACCGACAGGGTGGTGGTGACTGCACAGGGGCTTTTGATGAGCACTGATGACCTCCTTGTTTTGCTGCTTTCTCAGAGCGCAAACTACTCTCACAACATCATTGTAACGCTATTCTAACAGTATCCTTTTAAATAGTATGCGCCAATAAAGTGCTTACTTGCCAAAGGAAGATTTGAGAATACAAGTAAGGGACAAAAGCAGTGAGGCAAGAGTTATCAATCCATATTTTTACAGGAGAACAGAAATGAACCTGATTTTGATTGGCGCAAGCGGATTCATCGGCTCGGCGCTCCTGCAGGAAGCCCTGGAGCGCGGTCATAACGTTACCGCTATAGTGACCAAACCGGAAAAGGTGCAGCCGCATGCGAACCTGAAGGTGGTGGCCTGCGATGTCAACAACACTTCGGCACTGGCGCAAACCATGGCCGGCCACGAGGCTGTGCTCAGCGCCTTTAGCGGTCATGCCCAAAAAGACGTGCAGGGCTACTTTGAAAAGGGTTTTAACTCCATCATGGCGGCTGTCAAGCAGGCAGGCGTCAAGCGTTTGCTGGTGGTGGGCGGAGCAGGCTCGCTTGAAGTTGCGCCAGGAAAACTCCTGCTGGAGACAGACAGCTTTCCTGCGGAATATCAGCCCACGGCCCAGGGGGCCTATACCGCCCTGCGGCTCTTGCGCAAGGAGCAGGAACTGGATTGGACCATGCTCTCGCCTGCAGCGGAGATCTTTCCCGGTGAAAGAACAGGTTCCTTCCGGCTGGGCACCGAGCAACTGGTGCAGGACGATCAGGGCCGGAGCAGAATTTCCACCGCTGACTATGCGGTAGCCATGCTGAATGAAGTGGAACACCCGGCCCACAGCCGTAGACGCTTCACCCTTGCCTACTGATTGCAGGCAATACAGCCCCAATACTCTGTCCATCCAATTCAAGATGAAAGAAGAACTCCCATGAAAAAGCTCTTACTCATGCACGCCCTCTACACGCAGCAGGCCAATACAAAGGTGCTCGATCTGCTGGATAAGATCGCACCCGAAGAGCGCAACAAAGACCGCAAAAGCTATTACAAGAGCCTGACCGGCCTTGCCCGGCACAACATCGGCTCCATCCTCTTCTTCCATGGCCTGATGCGGCCTGCCCTACCGGACAACAAGGCCCTGGCCGCTACCGCCGAGCTGCAGATGCCGGATGGCGAGAGCCTCGATGCCGGTCAGTGGAACCAACTCAAGGATGTGGCCGGGCAGGCGGATCAGGCCACGGTCGAGCTATTGGAGGGCCTGAGCGAAGAAGATCTGCACAAACAGTTGCCCATTGACTGGTATGGCGGTAACCCTGCCAGTGTGCCGCTGCACTATCTTTTGAATATCGCCACCATGCACGGGGTGCACCATCGCGGCCAGATCTCACAAATCCTCGATGAAATGGGCATTGACAACGATTTTTCCGGCATCGATGTCGGCTTCCTTTCGGTGATGCAGTAATTGTTTTCAAAAACTCACATGTTGAAGATTCATCCCCAAACCTTGTTTTGAACGATTTGTATTAAGATCTTTTTTGCCGCATTCATCCGGCTGTGACACCCCTCCCCAAGCAGCATCCCCGTCACAGTCGGATTTATTTTTCATCTGAAAATACAGACAATTAAGCAACACCGCTCCACCCTTTTCCTCTTTTTTTCTGCCCCTGTTGCCGGTGTTTTTCAGCCATAATGCCCTTGGCCAAGCAGATTGCTTGGAGTATAGTGGGGTCGTCATGCAATTTGCAGTTTTGCAGTTTATTGGCTGACTACGCGCAGCTCCTGCCTAACAATGCCAACCCGCCAGTTCCACCCTTAAACCTCATCCGGAAAACCATGCACAACGCACCGCGCCGTACCCATATGCTCCACACCTGGCTCTCCTCCTGTCTGGCCTTATGCGCCGGCGGGCTTTTCCTGTTCACTGCCCCTGCAGCATTCTCTGCTGAAGACACGGTGCTCAGCACCATCAAGGAGGCCATGAAACAGTATGAAAAAGGGGACTACACCGCTGCCGCCTCCAACCTCAACTATGCCTCCCAACTGGTGCTGCAGAAGAAAAGCGAGCAGATGAAGACCTTGCTGCCCGATGCACCGCCGGGTTGGAAGGCGGAAGAGGCCAGTTCCCAGGCCCTGGGCTCAGAAGTTTTGGGCGGGGGCCTTACCATCAGCCGCAGCTACACTAAGGGCGAGGCAAGGGTGCACTTGGAGGTCATGGCTGATTCACCGGTACTGCAATCGGTTCTGATGATGACCAGCAGTTCGGTCTTTGCCGGTGCAGGCGGAGGCAAGCTGGAGACGGTCAAGGGCAACAAGGCCATTGTCAAGTACGACCATGAAGACCAGGGCGGCGAGATCTATGTCGTAGTGGATTCGCGCTTTGTGGTGGTCATCAAGGGCCGCAATGTCAGCCGCGAAGAGCTGGTGCTCTTTGCCGACATCATGGATTATGAAAAACTCGCCAAGAACTGATTCCGACTCATAGCAAAGCCCTCTCTATCTCGGCTTCAGAAAGTGTTCCTTGATATCACCTTTGATCTGGAATCGGAAGAACTGCCTCCGCAACAGCGCAATAGTCTACAAAGTCTAAAAACCTTTCCCGGGGAATGCTGACGAGGTTTTTCTCGTGTGCACAAGGTTCTCCCCTGTTACAAACGGACAAGAATTGGCCTTCTTCCAGTGACAGGGGTTTTTCATCTATACTGCAACCAACAGGGACACCGTGGCCACGCACGAAACCAACCAACCAAAGACTGTCGATACCATCAGCAATGAGGCTATTTTCAAGGTGACCAAGGAAATAGTGGTCAAATTCATTGAGGTGGGCAAACTTTCACCCTCAGGTTTTGAAGAGACTTTCAGTCGGGTGTATACCTGCATAGAACGTACGGTGCGGCCCAAATGAAGGGCACCCAACTCAACCCGGCCCTGAACCGGGCCCCGACGGCCCCGGCCCATATCCACTTAATCGGCATCTGCGGCACGGCCATGGCCGCCCTGGCCGGTATGCTCAAAGAGCAGGGCTTTACAATCACCGGCTCAGACCAGCAGGTCTATCCGCCCATGTCCGATTTTTTGGCCGGCCGGCACATCGAGGTGCAGCAGGGTTTTCGGGCGGAGAATCTGCATCCCGCGCCCGATCTGGTCATAGTGGGCAATGTGGTGCGGGCGGTCAATCCGGAGGCGATTGAACTGGCCCGGCTTGCTCTGCCCTATCTTTCCATGCCCCAGGCCCTGGCCCATTTTTTTCTGCAGGGCAAGGTTCCGCTTGTGGTCAGCGGTACCCACGGCAAAACCACTACTTCTTCACTTCTCGCCACCACCCTGCTGCGCATGGGAGAAGTGCCCGGCTTCATGATCGGCGGCCTGGTCGAAGCCTTTGGCCGCAACTACAACGTCGACAAGAGCCCGTATTTTGTGATCGAGGGCGATGAGTACGACACCGCCTTTTTTAATAAGGTGTCGAAATTCCACCACTACTTGCCCAAGTTTGCCATTTGCACCTCGGTGGAGTTTGACCACGCCGATATCTTTCCCGATCTTGCCGCCATCAAAAGAACCTTTGCCGAATTTTTCGGCCGTATTCCCGAAGATGGGGCACTCATTGCCCACGGCGACGATCCGGTGCTGAACGAGCTGCTCTCTGCAGTCCACTGCCCGATCATCACCTATGGTTCCGGCGAAAACTGCCGGTGGCGTTTGCACGAAATTGAGAGTCGGGATCTGCACAGTTCCTTCAGCTTTTCCTACCAGGGCGCGGAAGGTGCGCTACAGGGAAGCTGTGATCTGCCCATGCCCGGCCGCCACAACTGCTTGAATGCCCTGGCCGTGATTGCGCTCCTGCACCGGCTCGGTTTTCCGCTTGAGCGTATTCTTCGGGCCATGAGCACCTTTGAGGGCGTGAAAAGGCGGCAGCAGATTCGCGGCACTGTCCGCGGCATCACCGTGGTGGATGACTTTGCCCACCATCCCACCGCAGTGCTGCTCACCATAGAGGCCCTGCACCAGGCCTGGCCCCAGAGCCGTCTTTTGGTGGTCTTTGAACCGCGTACCAATTCCAGCAGGCGCGCAATCTTTCAGGAAGACTATGCCAAGGCCTTTGCCGGGGCTGATCAAATTCTCATCCGTCAGGCCCTGCCCCTTGACGGCATAGCAGCGGAGGAGCAGTTCTCTTCCACCCGTCTGGCCGAGGATCTACACAAACAGGGCCTGGATGCTCAGAGCTTTGCCGACACCGACGGCATTATCGACTACCTGGCCCGTCATGCTCAATCAGGGGACAAAGTGATCATCCTTTCCAACGGCGGTTTCGACAACATCCACAGCCGTCTGCTTGCGCGTCTGGAAGAAAAAATGGAAGCCTGATAAGCCAGACCTGACGAGTCCGCAATCCCCTTTCATTTTTACATAGAACAGCCTGACGAAATGCAGCAGGTCATGGCTGAAACGATATGGTCTACATCTTGAAAAGAAAAAAATCTTTTCGCACAGTTTCTTATTTCCTTAATTTGAGGAGCATTCAATGAAAATTGCCGTGTTCAAGGAGACGCAGCCCGGCGAGACCAGGGTGCCGCTGGTGCCCGCAACCGCAGAAAAATTGGTGCAACTCGGTGCTGATCTGGTGGTGGAGTCCGGCACAGGCGTAAGCTGCCGTTTCAGTGACGAACAGTATCAGGCGGTCGGCGCACGGGTGGAGGCCTCGCGGGAGACACTGCTTGCCGAGGCGGACATCATCCTGCGCCTGCGCAAGCCGCCGCTTGAAGAAGTGGCGAAGATGCGCTCGGGCGCCATCCATATCAGCTATCTGGACCCATTCAACGAGGTGGAACTGGTGGAGGCGCTGCAAGATGCCGGTATCAGCGCGGTCAGCCTGGAGATGATCCCTCGCAGCACCATTGCCCAGAAAATGGATGTGCTTAGCTCCCAGGCCAATCTGGCCGGTTACGTTTCGGTCTTGCTGGGCATTGCGGAGATGCAGAAGATTCTGCCCATGATGACCACGCCTGCCGGTACCATCAAACCGGCCAAGGTCTTCATCATCGGCGTGGGCGTGGCCGGCCTGCAGGCCATTGCCACGGCCAAGCGTCTGGGCGCGCGCGTTGAGGCCTTTGATACCCGCCCGGTGGTGGAAGAACAGGTCAAATCCTTGGGCGCGAAGTTTGTCAAAATAGATCTGGGCGAAACCGGTCAAACCAAGGACGGCTACGCTACCCAGCTCACTGCCGAGCAGGTGCAACTGCAGAAGGAGGGCATGGCCAAGGCCTGCGCCCAGGCGGATCTGGTCATCACCACGGCCCAGCTCTTTGGCCGCAAAGCCCCGCTTTTGATCGATCAGGCCATGATCGAGCGCATGCAGCCCGGCTCGGTTATTGTGGATATGGCCGTGGAAACAGGCGGCAATGTTGAAGGCTCGAAGCTGGATGAAGTGGTGGACAAGGGCGGAGTCAAGATCATCGGCCTCGGTAATCTGCCCGGCAAGGTGGCGCTCACGGCGAGCGAGATGTACTCAGCCAACCTTGGCAACTTCATCACCCACTTCTGGGACAAGGACGCCAAAGAGTTTAAGCTCAACCTGGATGACGACATCATCAAGGGCGCCCTCATCACCCACCAAGGGGCCCTGTTCAGTGAAATGTATAAAAACATTATGAAAAAGTGAGGCTGTCATGAGCGCCGTTTTTCTTACCTTTATCTTTGTGCTCTCCATATTTCTGGGTTTTGAGCTTATCTCCAAGGTGCCCTCCACCTTGCACACCCCTTTGATGAGCGGGTCCAACGCCATTTCCGGCATCACCTTAATCGGCGCGCTCGCGGCCACGCAGACCAGCCACCAGGGACTGAGCGTTTTTCTCGCCTTTCTTGCAGTGGTCTGTGCCACGGTCAACGTGGTGGGCGGCTATGCTGTGACCGACCGGATGCTCTCCATGTTCAAGAAAAAAGACAAGGGGGGTGAGGCATGAACCTTGGACCAGTTGCCATTAACTTTGTCTATGTGGTGTCGGCAGCCCTGTTTATCTTCGGCCTGAAAATGCTCAGTTCGCCCGCCACTGCCCGGCGGGGTAATCTGCTTTCCGCCCTGGGTATGCTGCTTGCCATCTGCGTGACCCTTTTGGCAGCCGGCATTGCCTACCACTGGGTGGCCCTGGGTATTGTCGTCGGTTCGGCAATCGGCCTGATCGGCGCATACCGGGTGAAGATGACCGCCATGCCCGAAATGGTGGCCATGTTCAACGGTCTGGGCGGTTTATCAAGCCTGCTCTTGGCCTGGAGCGAGTACAATCAAACCTTGCATCCGGCCGCCTTTATTGCCCTGGTAACCGTGCTTTCCGTGCTCATAGGCGGGGTTACTTTCACCGGCTCCATGGTGGCCTGGGCCAAGCTCAGCGGCAGGATGGTGCAAAAGCCGATAACCTTCCAGGGTCAGCACCTGGTCAATGGCGCGCTTTTGGCTGCGGCCCTGCTGTCAACTTTGGCCTATACTTTGGTGCCCTCGCCACCCCTTGGCTACCTGCTCTTTATCCTGGTCCTGCTGGTGGCGCTGGTCATCGGCGTAACCTCCACCATTGCCATCGGCGGGGCCGACATGCCGGTGGTCATCTCTTTATTAAACAGCTACTCGGGCCTGGCTGCCTGTGCCGCAGGTTTTGTGGTGGCCAACAACATCCTCATCGTGGCAGGCGCATTGGTGGGGGCAAGCGGCATCATCCTCACCCGCATCATGTGCAAGGCCATGAACCGCTCTTTGGCTAATGTGCTCTTCTACGGTTTCAGTAAGCCGGTAGCCAAGGATGCCGGTGAAGAAGGCCCCAAGGGCGAGATACGCCCGGCCACGGCGGAAGATGTGTTCTATATTCTTGAAGCGGCAGACAGCGTGGCCTTTGTGCCGGGATACGGCCTGGCCGTGGCCCAGGCCCAGCATGTGGTGCGCGAACTGGGTGATATCCTGGAGGCCAATGGGGCCGAGGTGGTCTATGCCATCCACCCGGTGGCGGGCCGCATGCCCGGCCACATGAACGTGCTTTTGGCCGAGGCCAATGTGTCGTACGACCAGTTGGTGGAGATGGACGACATCAACCCGCGCATGGATGCAGTTGATGTCTGCGTGGTGATCGGAGCAAACGACGTGGTCAACCCGGCGGCAGTGCACGAAAAGGGCAGCCCCATCTATGGCATGCCCATTATTGAAACCTACCGCGCCAAGACCGTTATCGTACTGAAGCGTTCGATGAATCCGGGCTTTGCCGGCATTGAAAACGCGCTCTTCTACGGCGAGAACACGCGCATGTACTTTGGTGATGCCAAGGCCGCGATTCAGGCGCTGATAGCGGAGTTCAAGGCATCAAGCAATGAATAACTCCAAGTAAACAAAGGGCGGTCGGATCTGATCCGGCCGTCTTCTACTCCTTAACGCCCCTGCCTTTCACCACGTTTCCTGCACCAAACCTGCACCGGGGCTGGGGGGTGTGAGCGAATACAGCGGCTGCAGCTTCCGGCGCAGTTCCGCCAGCAGGCTGCGGCAGGTGGGCAGATCATCAAGCTCTTCGCAGCGTGTTTCCACCTGGCAGACATATTCGGCCAGGTCAAACAAACCAAGGTTCAGTAAGGCCCCCCGCACCGCGTGGCTTGCCTTGGCAAGGGCCCCGGCATCACCCTCCTGCTGCAAGGCCTCCAGCCGCTGCACGTGTTCAAAAAGGGTGCCTAGACAGCCAGGCAAGATTTCCTCGACCTGCTGTTCATCCAGCAGGTAGAATTCCTGCATGTGCCGGCGCATGATTTCAAGATAGCGCTGTTCTTCCATGGGCTTTCTCATCCGGGTGACAATTCTGAATCTATATACCCTATTTCCCTACCCGCTTCAATGACCTACAATGTCGCCTTGCCCCCTCTGGCGCATGCGCTGCGCCGGGTTCTGGTAGATGATATCGGCCTACGCAGGCGAGATTCCCTCCTCGTTGCGCTTTCCGCCGGCCCGGATTCCATGGCCCTGCTGCGCCTTTTGGTCTTTCTGCGGTCTCTGTTACAGATGGAGTTGAGTGCTGCCTATGTGGAACATAGTTTGCGGCCGCAGGAAAGCCCGCAGGAATGGGCACTGGTGCAGGAGGTGTGCGAGGAATTACAGGTCAACTGCTATCGCATCGAGGTGGATGCGCGCGGCGAGGCGGTCCGGTACAAACTTTCGCTGGAGCATGCGGCCCGCAACCTGCGCTATCAGAGTTTGGAAAAACTCCAGCAGGAACTTTCTGCAGATTGGCTGGCACTGGCCCATACCGCAGATGATCAGGTGGAGGAGGTCTTGCTCCGACTGATGCGCGGCGGCAGCCGCAAGGCCCTGGCCGGCATGCGCATGGTCAGCGGCAGTCGCATTCGCCCGCTGCTGCAGGTCCCGAAAAAGAATCTGCTCAGCTATCTTGAGACGCACAACTACCCGTACTGTCATGATTCCAGCAATGATAACTGTTCCTTCCTGCGCAACCGCATCCGGCACCAGTTACTGCCCCTGTTGGAACAGGAATACGATCCCGGCATTCGCCAGGCCCTGCTGAAAAGTGCGGACAACTTTGCTGTGGATGAAGCGCTATTAGAGGAACTGCAAGAACAGGCCTGGCAGGAACATATGAGGGTGGAGGACGTGAACGAGGCGGATGGCGGCAGCAGCCGGGTTTGGACGCTTTCCTTGCCGGGCTTCAGCACCTTGGCCCCGGCCCTGCAGCGCAGAGTGCTGGAGCGCCTGCTCTACACGGCCCAGGGAGCGGCGGATTATGCACACATCCTGGCCTTGGTCAAACTGGCCGCAAGTGCCCCTCCAGGCAAGGAACTGCACCTGCGCCAGGGCCTGCGCGCAGTGGTTAAAAGGGATAGCATCGTCTTTTCCTTCCCCTGGGGCAAGGGCGCAAGCCGCCGATCCAGCAGAGAAAAATGAAGCGGCAACAGAAACCGGAGCCACTCAGCCACTCACTGTCTGCTGATGCCGAATTCCTGTTGCAACACGTCCAGATACTCTTCGGGGGCAATATCCTTTTCGCTCTTTTCGCCCAGGAAGTTGGTGTGAATCAGCCGGTTGTTGCTCAGGGTTTTACGGCCTGTCGTTGTGAGCAGGCTGACTATGGCTCTTTGCTTGAAATGGGACTGGGGTGAATTCTGGTGGAACAGGAACATCTCCTGAAAATCCGCGACCTGTCTTGGCTGAAGGGTGAACTGGTACTGGGTTTTCCAGCCAAGGCCCTGGAGATTTTGCTGGAGCAGATAGTCATCACCCTGCCTGTCCAAACGGTAAGCCAGGTAAGCCCTGCCCTCTTCCGGCTGAATCAAGCCCGGTTTCAGCCTGAGGGGTCTGGTAAAGGTATCGCCAAAACCCACGTCCACCAACCACGGCTCTGCAAGCTCGACCAAAATGGCCATGTGGTCAAATTCAGAGCTCAAGCGTTCATCTGCAAGCATCACCCGCGCCGACAACAACCTTGTTCTGAACCCTAAAGATGCCAGCAGGCCGGCAAAGAGGGTGTTACACTCGTAGCAAAAGCCACCGCGCTTTTTGAGAACGATTTTCTCGAAAAGGTGTGCCTCATCCAAACTCATGGGCTCATGCCAGTGGATGGAGAGGTTCTCAAAGGGAATGTTCTGCAGATGCGCCAGTTGCAGGGCCGCCAGAAAGCGGGCATCGGGCTGCTCTGCCTGCTCTTCAGCACGCGCAACGCCAAGCCGCCCCAGGAACTGCCTCTGCCTGATCTCATCCAAGGTTACGCTCCCTGCCGGTCAAGGTTTTTTCCGGGCGATGAACTGGATAACCGAACCCAAACCGGTATGGCCGTCCCCTTCATGTACCTCCCTATCCAATTCCTGCAGGTGAAGAATTTCCATGCCGGTGAATGCCTTGGTCAGTTTGTCTCTGGTCAGGAGCATGTCGATATTCTTGGGACCGCCGGTGTTTTTGGGCAATTGTGCCTCGGTATAGGCTTCCAGCAAGAAAATGCCTCCTGGTTTGAGGGACTGTTCGACAAGCGGGTAGAGCCGTTTTCGGACCGCGCTGGAGTAGTGGGCAAAAATTGAAATAACTGCACCATACTGCCGGGTTTGCGGGGTGTAGCCGGCCATGTCCGCCACTTCGGTTCGTATCTGCACATTGTGCGCCTCGGCGAGTCGCTGTGCCTTTCTCAGGGCGATTTCCGAAAAATCGACCCCAAGCACGTCAAATCTTTTTTGTGCCAGAAAAACCGCATTCCTCCCCTCCCCCTCAGAAAGGGAAAGCACAGGACTCTGCAGCAGATGGTAATGTTCAACAAGAAAGACATTGGGTTCAGTGCCGTAGTGGTACTCACTGCCGCTGTACCGTTCATCCCAGCCAGTTTTATCGGTCATGATAAATCCCTCTCAAGTCCTTGTTATTCAGTGGAAATGCTTTGCTTTCAAATCAAGGCATGAAACAAGCCTCTGGTTACAGTAGGGCCCCGCTCTTGCGCAGCAAGTCGGCAAAGGCCTCTGCCATACGCTGATACCCGGCTGCGTTCGGGTGCACCTGGTCGGATTTAAGCTCGCTCTTTTTCAGGATGGAGACGATGACCTCCTTTTCAAGCGGGATAGCGAATTCCTTGGCCAGTTCTTGGTACAGAGCGGGCGGTTTGAGTGCCAAACCCGGCTCGGGTACGGCCACCATCAGCACGGCAATGCCCTGATCCCGCGCCATTTTCAGCATGTTGACCAGGTTGTCGCGCAACTGCTGCTGATCCTGCCGCCGCAGCATGTCGTTGCCGCCATGGCAGAGGATGAGCAAATCCGGCCGCACCTCTTCGAGCACTCCTGGTAAACGCTCAAGTCCATCCTTGCTCACCTCGCCCGGCACCCCGGCATTCACCACCTTTCGGCCGGTTAAACCAGCGAGCACTTCTGGATAACTCTGCTGTTCGCCTGCACCAGTGCCAAAGGTAAGGCTGTCGCCAAAGGCAAGGATGACTGCATCAGTGGATAAAGGCGGCAATTTCGGCTGCCCGGAGCAAGCGAGGGGTAGAACGGCAAACATGCCGCAGAGCAGGAAACGACACAAGCTATGAACAGAAAAACTTTTCAAGATGACAACCTCAAGTGCAGAAGCGGCAAACCGCATAGTATAATCAGACAGCATAGGCGTTCGCTATAAAGAGAGCCACGGCTGTCTCATAAAATTGTAAAGGAAATCCAATAAATAAAGTGGCTCTTAATGAAACTCAGCATTTTTCACTGGCCCATGAGCCAGGCAGG